>JBFLZU010000001.1:0-7008 GCA_040756155.1 Nitrospirota bacterium
AAAGGATAATGAGATTATGGAAAAACTTTTATCCAAAATTATCATTGCAATCTTGGAAGGAAAAGATTATAGACCCCATGTTTTAGCAACTATCAACAAGAGATTTATTGATAATGCCCATACCTTGATAGAGAAAGTCTATACTGCTAAAAAAACAAACAAGGATATTGACTGGTGGATTACTAATTTAATTGAGGGAGGCAAAACTAAGAATGAGGTATTATGGTTTGGCGGCCTTAACAATAAAACTGTAACCAATATGATGGGGACAGCTAAAAAAGAGGTGTGTATAGAATTAGGTAAACAGAATGTTAAATCTCTGGAGATGTTGATAAAAGAATTTACGAACGACACTTTACCAAAAATTTTGGTTTCTATTCTGTGGAGAAATGAAAAAGTGGAGTTAAACGAAATAGAGTCATTAATATTAGTAAACACTCTTTCTACTATGAAATTATCCGTTCAGGGCGGGGCTTGGAGTGAAGTAGGAAAGAAGACCGAAAAAGAACTGCTGTACTCAATTTTTGAGCTTTTGGCAGTAAAACACATTCAATATATATTGGTGTCTGATGAAATGAAAAAGAAGGGGTTGGTTGGAAATAGAGAAATAGACGGAGTTGTTTTTACTGACGATAACAATAAAGTGCTACAAATTGAATTGAAACTTCTTGGTATTGGTAACCCAGAGATTGCTGATGAAGCGTTGGCAAGAAAAGTTGACCTCTTTCTCATTGACAGACTAACACCCATGATGATTGAAGAAGCAAAAAAACTTGGCATAAAAGTTATTGAACTTAGGAATAAGAATGCTTTGCTTGAAATATATTACTTCTTGAAGACACACGGTGTTACAGCGAGTAAACCAACGGAAATTGATTTTGCTAAGTCAATCCCAAGAATTTTAGAAAAATATAATGAAGAATTAGAAAATAAAAAGATACTCCAGAAGGCAAAAGAACTGTTGAAATGAATGTAATCATTGCTTTCAGAGATGAGAAAGAAAAAGTCCCTCACTAAAAAACAGATAATTCTTAAACTTTATGAGGATGGGTTCATAGATGGACGAGTATGGTGGAATCTATGGGGTTCAAAGTTTAAAAAATCTGAGATAGAACAGATTGATAAGACATTTAGAAAATATTTTAGAAGGAAGTAACTGACATGCTAAAAGAAATCACATCAGACATCTATCATCTCCTCCATCCCAAGATAGCATTCTTTCTTACAAGCATCAGTGAGGATGGAAGTCCAAATGTTATGGCGTGTGCATGGGCGACGCCTGTTAGTGAGGAGCCACTGATTGTGGTTGTCTGTGTTTCAAAGGATAGTTATACAGCGGAATTGATTAAACAGACAAAAGAATTTGTGATAAACATTACAAGAAAGAAACTCTTAAAGGCATTATGGATTTGCGGGAAAATATCTGGAAGAGATACAGATAAGTTTAAAAAAGCAGGGCTTAAAATAATTAATGCCAAGAAAGTTAAATCACCCGTAATTGATGGATGTGTTGGATACATTGAATGCAAATTGTGGAAGACAGTGGATGCTGGTGAATGTTATGCATTCTTTGGGAAAGTCCTTTCTGCCTATGCTGATGATAGATACTTGAAGAATGGGTTGTGGATAGAGGAGGCAAAAATTCCACTGCACCTGGGTGGAAGCAAGATGGTGTATTTTAGATAGTGTCAGAGTATCAGAGATATGGTAGATAGAAAAATGTTAGGGTTCAAATATGCCTAAAAGAACAGACATAAGTAAAATACTCCTTATCGGTTCGGGTCCAATTGTAATCGGGCAGGCATGCGAATTTGATTATTCAGGAACACAGGCATGCAAGGCGCTTAAGGAAGAGGGTTATAAGGTGGTTCTTATTAACAGCAACCCAGCCACTATAATGACCGACCCTGAATTTGCTGATGCTACCTATATAGAGCCTATAACCCCTCCTGTTGTAGCAGATATAATTGAAAAGGAAAGACCTGATGCATTGCTTCCTACAATGGGGGGACAGACAGCCCTCAATATAGCAGTGAAACTCTCAGAAGATGGTGTTCTTGATAAATATGGAGTAGAGCTAATAGGGGCAAAACTTCATGCAATAAAAAAGGCAGAGGACAGAGACCTCTTTAAAGAGGCGATGAAAAGGATAGGGCTTAAGATACCTAAAAGTGCCTATATCTCATCTGAAAAGGAATCTATAGATGTCATGAGTTATATTGGTTTTCCAGCTATTATAAGACCATCCTTTACACTCGGTGGGACGGGTGGTAATGTTGCTTACAATATCGAGGAGTATAAAGGTTATATTGAATGGGGATTAAATGCAAGTCCTGTTCATCGTGTGCTTGTTGAGGAATCTGTGCTCGGATGGAAGGAATTTGAACTTGAGGTGATGCGTGATGGAAAGGACAATGTGGTTATTATCTGTCCGATCGAGAATTTCGACCCTATGGGCATACATACAGGTGATAGTATTACTGTGGCTCCTGCACAGACCTTAACAGATAAAGAATATCAGGTAATGAGGGATGCAGCCATAAAGATAATCAGGGAGATAGGTGTTGATACAGGGGGTTCTAATATCCAGTTTGCGGTAAACCCTGATAACGGTAAACTTGTAGTCATTGAGATGAATCCCAGGGTTTCAAGAAGTTCTGCACTTGCCTCAAAAGCTACAGGTTTTCCTATCGCCAAGATAGCAGCAAAACTTGCAGTAGGATATACACTTGATGAGATACCGAATGATATAACAAAGAAGACTCCTGCATCCTTTGAGCCTTCAATAGATTATGTGGTAGTGAAAATCCCGAGATTCGCTTTTGAAAAATTTCCACAAGCAGATCAGACGCTTACCACACAGATGAAATCTGTAGGGGAGGCTATGGCTATAGGAAGAACCTTTAAAGAGGCATTACAGAAGGCAATACGGTCATTAGAGATAGACAGATATGGGCTTGAATCCTATCGAAAATCGAAAGCTGATAGTCGAGAATTAATTAAAGAAGGATTAAAGACTCCTAACTGGGAGCGGGTGTGGTATATAGGGGAGGCAATAAAGGCAGGATTTTCGATAGATGAAATCTTTGATTTGACCAAGATAGACAGGTGGTTTCTTAATAACATCAGAGAGATTATCTCCTTTGAATCATTAATTATGTCTTTTGCTACAGGGATCAAAAAAGAGGACACCGGAACGATAGCCCCTTATATGATTCCTGGTGATGTCTTGAGGAAGGCAAAAGAGCTCGGATTCTCTGACAGGAGGATTGCCTCCCTCATTGGAAGCGATGAACTTGTTATAAGGAATTTGCGTAAGGGTAAAGGAATAATATCTATCTATAAAATGGTGGATACATGTGCAGCAGAATTTGAGGCATATACACCATATCTGTATTCGACTTATGAAAAACCCTTCTATAGAGCTGAAGAGCGGAAGAGCGGAAGCGATGAAGGAAAGGACTTCAGGACTTCAGAACTTCAGACTTCAGCCTTAATTTTTAGGGCTGACTGTGAGGCAAACCCTACTACTCGTAAAAAGATAATGATACTGGGAGGTGGTCCTAACAGGATAGGGCAGGGCATAGAGTTTGATTATTGTTGTGTCCATGGGTCTTTTGCACTCAAAGAAGAGGGCTTTGAGACTATAATGGTAAATTGTAATCCCGAGACCGTAAGTACAGATTACGATACATCAGATAGACTCTATTTCGAGCCATTGACTCTCGAGGATGTTTTGAATATCATAGAGGTAGAAAGGCCAGACGGTGTCATAGTACAGTTCGGAGGACAGACGCCATTGAAACTCGCTGTGCCACTTGAAAGGGCAGGTGTGAGAATAATAGGAACATCCCCTGATTCGATAGATAGGGCAGAGGATAGAAAGCGGTTTAAGGAGCTCATCGAAAAACTTTGCCTCAAACAGCCAGAAAGCGGAACAGCCCTCTCAGGCAAAGAGGCATTGATTGTTGCAAGTAAAATAGGTTTCCCCGTAGTTGTGAGACCTTCATATGTTCTTGGTGGAAGGGCAATGGAGATCGTTTACGACGAAAGAAGTCTCAAGGAGTATATGAAACTGGCAGTTAAGGCGTCTCCTGAACACCCGATATTAATAGATAAATATCTTGAGGATGCAATCGAGATAGATGTGGATGCAATATCAGATGGTATTAATGTAATTATAGGAGGCATAATGGAACATATAGAGGAGGCAGGTGTTCACTCCGGGGATTCAGCCATGTCTCTTCCACCATATTCGTTAAGCACTGATGTTATTAACGAGATAAAACGACAGACGAAACTCCTCGCAATTGAGCTTAGTGTAATTGGATTGATGAATGTGCAATTTGCAGTGAAAAATAATGAGATATTCATTCTTGAGGTGAACCCGAGGGCATCAAGAACAATTCCATTTGTGAGTAAGGCAATTGGGATTCCTCTCGCAAAGTTAGCTGCAAAGGTAATGGCAGGAAAGACTTTGAAAGAACTGGGGCTAACCCATGAAAAGGAGATAAATCATATAGCAGTAAAAGAATCTGTTTTTCCCTTCAACAGATTCCCTAATGTTGATACACTTCTCGGACCAGAGATGAAATCCACAGGAGAGGTAATGGGAATAGATATGGATTTTGGACTTTCATTTGCTAAATCTCAAGAGGCAGCGGGCTCTAAAGTGCCGACATCAGGAAAGGTATTTATAAGCGTAAGAGAAAGGGATAAGTCATACGCTATTCCTATTGCAAGGAAACTCATAGAGTTCGGGTTTGAGATAGAGGCTACAAGGGGAACGGCAGAATATCTCTCTATGAATGGACTTGATGTAAAGGTAGTCAATAAGGTAGGAGAAGGAAGACCACACATCGTGGATCATATAAAGAACGGTGAGGTCTCACTTGTGATAAACACAGTAAGCGGTGCAAAGGCACAGAGAGACTCTTATTCTATAAGGAGGACTGCTCTTGTCCATGGAGTACCTTATTTTACGACGATGGCTGGTGCTAAAGCTGCAACATATGGTATAGATGCTGCGATAAAGAGAACCGCTGGCACGAGACATACCGTGATTGTGAAGTCCCTGCAGGAATATCATGAAGAGGTAATGCAAACGCATTAAGTAAACCCCGTTAGAAGACTCCGCCTTCTAACGGGAAGGCTCACCCCGTTAGAAATTTTAAATTTCTAAACGGGGCTCACACGGGGCATTAACCCCGTGTTCGCTCAAAAAGGAAAATTATTTTCATCCCCGCTGCAAGCAGCGGGGCATTCTAACGGGGTAAAATGTTATAGGTGTAATTATGCGTGGAAAGATACCTATTACAAAAGATGGTTATGAGAAGCTTAAGGAAGAGCTGACAAGACTGAAGAAGGTAGAAAGACCAAAAAATATTCAGGAGATTGCAGAAGCAAGATCTCATGGTGACCTTTCAGAAAATGCGGAGTATCATGCTGCAAAGGAAAGACAATCTTTAATTGCAAGAAAGATTCATGAGATAGAGCGTAAACTTGCTGCTGCACATATAATAGATACATCTAAATTATATGGAGAGAAGGTGGTTTTTGGTGCCAGGGTACGGTTAATTAATCTGGAGACAAATGAAGAAAAAATCTATACCCTTGTAGGAGAAGAAGAGACTGACCTCAAAAACGGGAAGATATCAATACTCTCCCCTGTTGGCAAGGCACTTATCGGACATCAGATTGGAGATATTGTTACAATAAAAGCCCCTGCAAGAACGATCGAATACGAAATATTAGAGATAGGCTTTGAGTAAGATTCTAAAGGCAAGTGTTTTAGAGAATCGTGAGTTATCAAAGGGATATTTCCTTCTGACATTAAATCTCAATCATGAAGTAAACTCTTTACCAGGCCAGTTTTTCATGTTACGTATAGGGAGAGCGACTGATCCCTTTCTTCCGAGACCTTTCAGTTTCCACAGACATATATCAAAAAAGAGGATACAGTTCATATACAAAGTGGTTGGAAGAGTGACATCAAATCTCTCAATGTTAGAAAAAGACAGTGTTATTGAACTGACAGGACCACTCGGAAATGGGTTTCCATTATTCAAAGAGATGGTGGAATCATTGCTTGTTGCAGGAGGTATAGGAATAGCCCCACTTGTAGCACTTGCGGAAAGACTGGAAAAGAAATCCACCACTTTTTTTATCGGTGGTAAGACAAAAAATGATATTCTGCTGAAAAGAGACCTTAAGGGGATAACCAATAGGCTTTATATTACCACTGAGGATTCATCCATAGGTAGAGCCGGTGTTGTTACTGACGCTCTGATTGACTACCTCAAGGCTCATGACTCCCCGGCCTCGCTCCCCGGCCTCGCTCCCTGGCCTCGCTCCCTGGCCTCGCTCTGCGAAGCAGGGCAGGCTGCGAAGCAGGGCAGGCTGCGAAGCAGGGCAGGCTGCGAAGTGGGGCGGGCAAAACTCAAAACCGTAGTATACGCATGCGGGCCGCGGGCTATGCTTCAAAAGGTCTCTGAAATTGCATTTAAACATAATATAAATTGTTATGTCTCACTTGAGGAAACGATGGCATGTGGTGTAGGGGCGTGTATGGGGTGCGTGGTGAAGATCAGAAGTCAGAAGTCAAATCCCCCCTTACCCCCCTTTACTAAAGGGGGGCGTGGGGGGATTACTAACTCCGAACTCCGAACTCTCAACTCAAATCTAATATATAAAAGGGTATGTAAGGATGGGCCTGTATTCATGGCGGATGAGGTAATATGGGAGTAAAACAGTCGAGAGTCAAGAGTAAACCCCGCACCCCTTGCTTCCGCAAGGGGCATTCTAATGGTATCTTTTGCACTACTTCATCCCCACTCTTCCGAGTGGGGCATTTTGTGGTGCGGGGTAAAGAGTCAAAAGTCAAGGGCAAAGAGTCGAAGAAGCCTGATCTCAGAGTAGAAATTGCAGGGATTCACCTCAAAAACCCCGTGATGACGGCTTCAGGAACATTTGGTTATGGTGAGGAGTACGCTGATTTTGTTGATCTCA
>JBFLZU010000001.1:7108-20908 GCA_040756155.1 Nitrospirota bacterium
AAGGGCAAAGAGTCGAAGAAGCCTGATCTCAGAGTAGAAATTGCAGGGATTCACCTCAAAAACCCCGTGATGACGGCTTCAGGAACATTTGGTTATGGTGAGGAGTACGCTGATTTTGTTGATCTCAGCAGGCTCGGTGCAGTCGTGGTGAAAGGTATATCGCTAAAACCTATAATGGGCAATCCTCCACCGAGAATATGTGAAACCCCTTCAGGTATGATTAATGCTATTGGACTGCAAAATGTTGGGGTTGATGTCTTCTTAAAAGAAAAACTCCCATATCTCAGGCAGTTTGACACCAGGGTGATTGTAAATATATTTGGATATACAGTAAAAGAATATGTAGCGGTTGCTGAAAGACTGGATGGTGTTGATGGTATATCAGCATTAGAACTTAATGTCTCCTGCCCAAACGTAAAGAAAGGTGGTATGATATTTGGAACCGATGTAAAGGTTCTGAAAAGGTTGATTCGGTCTGTGAAGACCTCGACACAGATTCCTGTGATAACGAAACTCTCACCAAATGTTATAAGTATAACAGATTTTGCGAAGGCATCTGAGGATTCAGGTTCAGACGCAATATCGCTGATAAATACATTTCTCGGGATGTCTATAGATATAAAAAGCAGGAGACCAAGGCTCGCAAATATAACAGGTGGACTTTCAGGACCTGCAATAAGACCTATCGCAGTAAGGATGGTATGGGAGGTATCAAAGGCAGTGAGCATCCCTGTGATCGGTATGGGAGGTATTATGTCTGCAGAGGATGCGCTGGAATTTATTATGGTGGGTGCTACAGCAGTAGCGGTAGGAACTGCTAACTTCATCAACCCAAGGGCGACCATCGATATTATTGAAGGCATAGAAAAATTCATGTTAGATAATAAAATCAGTCGTGTAACTGATTTGATCGGGACAGTAAAATGCGATTGATAACCCTGACAACAGACTTCGGTTTGAAGGACCCTTTTGTTGCCTCAATGAAGGGTGTAATACTGAGTATAAACCCAAATGTTGATATTGTAGATATATCACATGAAATATCACCACAGGATATACTCGAAGCGGCTTTTGTTCTGGCATCCTCATGGAGGTATTTCCCATCAGAGACCATACATGTTGCTGTAGTTGACCCGGGCGTAGGAAGCAGTAGAAGACCAATACTTTTCTATGCTGGTAAACATTACTTTGTAGGTCCTGACAATGGCATTTTTACTTTTATCTATAATGATCAAAAGGTTGAAAGTGTTATACACGCCACCTCATGCTACTATTTCAGAGAGACGGTGGATACGACATTTCATGGAAGGGACATCTTTGCCCCGATAGCTGCATGGCTATCAAAAGGGATAGCACCTGATAAACTTGGCGAGCCTATAGAGAATCCGGTAAGATTACCAATCCCTTCCCCAAAGATAATGGGGGATAATCTTCTTGAGGGTGAGGTAATTTATATCGACAGGTTTGGTAATATAATGACAAATATAACGAAAAGGAATTTAGAACAGTTCAGTGAAGACATTAAAATAGTCATAAAAAATAAGGAGATAAGTGGTATTGTAGATTTTTATGCAGAAGGAGAGGGGAGGGGAGCTTCAGCCCTGATTAACAGTTCAGGTTACCTTGAGATATTTATTTACAGAGGTAATGCAAAGGATTCTTTAGGAATAAATATAGGAGAAAAAGTTTATTTACGGATATGAAGCTTCGCAGTGCCTGTTTATCAGGAATAAAATGTGGGAAGTAGCAAATCTTTAAAAGTTAAAACTTTAAAAGAAAGTTTTTTATTCCAGAAAATTAAAAAATGTTATAATTTTGTTAGAGGTTCAGATGGGTATATTAGGAAAAGAAGATACGGCAAAGACTCAGGATCTTGAGAGACAGCTCCAGTACAATGAAAAACTCAAGTATGTAACGAACAAGATACACTCCGCAAACAACTTAAACGAGATACTCATAAAGATCAAGGATGAAATATTGAGCCTCTTCGATGCCGACAGGATTACGATTTACTCGTTAGATACCGTTAAAAATGAACTTTACTCAAGGTATATGGTCGGCAACGAGGTAAAGGAGATACGGGTTCCTGTATCCTCGACAAGTATTGCCGGTTTTACCGCAAAGTTCTTAAGGTTAGTTAACATCTCTGATGTTTACAATTCCACCGATCTTTCCGCAATAGATACCGACCTTCATTTTGACAGCTCCTGGGATCAAAAAACAGGCTATAAGACAAAGCAGATACTGGCAGCACCGATTCTTTTTGAGAACAGGCTTCTCGGAGTTATTCAGTTTATAAATAAGAAAAATGCCCCGGCGTTTACCAATCTGGATGAGAAAAATGTCTCAGAGATAGCAAGGATACTCGGCATAGCCTTCCGCAATCAAAGCCGTATGCTTCACACGAAATTTGATTACCTGATCAGCCAGAACATTATAAACGAAAACGACCTGAAAGAGGCAATGGCGAAGGCAAGGGAAAAGTCCAGGGATATTGAAGCGATTCTGATGGAAGATTACAAGGTTAAGAAATCAGATATTGGCACTTCTTTAAGTCAGTTTTATGGATGCAGATTCGTAGAGTTCAGCAATACCATGATTATCCCGCGAGAGTTGATAAAAGGTTTAAGTCCCGCATATCTTAAAAAGTCTTTCTGGGTGCCTATTGCTACCACGGAAGATACAGTGACGGTTCTTATTGACAATCCCAGAGACCCCAAAACGATGGAGATTAAGAGCCTTTTCGGTTCTAAGAAGAAGGTCGAGTTCGATGTGGGGTTAAAGGCTGATATAATCAAATTTTTAGAGTATGATACGCAAGAAGGGGTGGCTGGTAACATATCCGATATCCTTGCTGAGATGGAGGTGAAGGAGGAAAAACCTGATCCTGAGGTCACAGAGGCAGGAATCGATGAAAACGCAAGCACCATCGTGCGACTTGTAAACCAGATAATAATAGACGGTTATGAAAAAGGGGCGTCGGATATCCACGTAGAGCCGTCCAAGGCAAAGAAGATTACAAACGTCCGCTTCAGGGTTGACGGAGCATGTATAAGGCACCTTGAAATACCTTTATCCTACAGCAGGGCTATTACATCAAGAATCAAGATCATGTCTAACCTCGATATAGCAGAAAGAAGACTTCCTCAGGACGGCAAGATAAAGTTTTCATATAAAGATAAAAACATTGAGCTTCGCGTTGCTACGCTGCCGACAGTCGGGGGCGAAGATGTGGTGATGAGAATCCTTGCATCGAGCGAGGCTATCCCGTTTAATCAGCTCAACCTTTCCGAGAGGAATTACAGAGAATTTAAGAAGATAGTTTCTCAGCCTTACGGGATTATTCTTGTAGTTGGTCCCACAGGTTCGGGTAAAACCACTACACTACACTCCGCCGTGGCACTTATAAATACACCTGAAAGGAAGATATGGACAGCAGAAGACCCTGTAGAGATAACTCAGGAAGGTCTCAGGCAGGTTGAGGTCAAGCCAAAGATAGACTTTAATTTCGCAAGGGCCATGCGCGCATTTCTGAGGGCTGACCCTGATGTTATCATGGTGGGAGAGATGAGAGACTATGAAACAGCCTCAATAGGCATAGAGGCATCTCTTACAGGACACCTTGTCTTCAGTACCCTTCACACAAACAGTGCCCCTGAAACTATTACCAGATTGATAGATATGGGCATAGACCCGTTCAATTTTGCCGATGCCCTCCTTGGTGTGCTTGCTCAGAGGCTTATCCGCACCTTATGCAAAAAATGCAAGGAGTCATATCATCCAGCCGAAGAGGAATTTCTCACAATGGTTAATGATTATGGAAAAGAGTTCTTCGCCGAACTCGGCATAGAATATAACGATAATCTTGTTCTATACAGGCCGAAGGGATGCAACGAATGCAACCAGACAGGCTATAAGGGCAGAACCGGCATACACGAACTATTAGTAGGTACAAAGACAATAAAACCCATCATAGCGAAGAAGGCACCTGTTGATGAAATCAGGGAACATGCGATTAAAGAGGGAATGAGAACCCTTTATCAGGACGGGATTACAAAGGTATTTAAGGGATTCACGGATTTAAAACAGGTAAGAAGCGTCTGCCTTACGTAACGTTTACCCCGCACCACAAAATGCCCCACTCGGAAGAGTGGGGATGAAGTGGTGCAAAAGATACCATTAGAATGCCCCTTGCGGAAGCAAGGGGTGCGGGGTTTACTTCGAGGGGAATAGATTTAGGAGAAAAGGTGTTACTTTCTTCAAGGTGACCATAAGGTTATATTATTCACTACATTAAAATCACTATCGCTTGATGCCATATGTGTTATACCTTTTCTTTCCATCACTGCAATATGGGCAGCATCTGCTGTAATGAGTCCGTATGTCTTCGCTTCCTGGATAGCAACTGCCATGTCCTTGTCTGTCAGATCAAGAATCGTCAGCCCAAAGTCCTTAAGATTATTAATATACCCCCTATATTTTTCTACAGGTCTAAAAACCTTTTCTTTGTTTTCGGTATCCTTTAAAAGGACTTTAACATTTTGCAGTGTTATCTTGTCCAGAAAGTTAGACGCTGACTGTAATATAAGTTTAAAAATAACCTCTTCTATCACTAAAGCAGATGTGTAAGCTTTAAGATCAAAAGACTCTACCTTTTTCAAAAAGTCTACTGAGATGGGGTTAACATCAAAGGCATGATGCAGAAAAATGTTGGCGTCTATAAAAATAGCCTCTTTCCCTTTAAAGTCTTTGAGATTTCTCTGCATGAAGTCTTTCCAATTCCTCTAATGATAGTTTTCCCTTAACAAGACCCTTAAAACTTTCTGTATAGCTCTTCTTGAAAGGTAAAATAACAATACCTTCCTCTGTTACCTTAACTTCTACCTTATCCCCTGGGGTAAGGTTGGCCTTTTTTCTCGCCTCCTTTGGGATAACAATCTGCCCTTTTCCTAATACCTTAGCTATAAGCATTAACATTATCCTCCTTTCATTCTAACTTAATTTATTGTTTAACTCTTAAAATAGTTACCCTTTATTTTAAGTAATACCACAAATGAAATTGTTTGTCAAGTCAAGAATATCCAGAACTGTCGGATAGTGACAAGGGACGGAATGCCATAAGAAAAGTGCTGAAGATGCTAAATGCATGAAACCAGCCTGACCCCACTTGAGACCCTTCGGGTCTTCCACAACGCTCTTTGTGTGCCTGCTCCCCTTTAATATAGTGGAAAAAATAGATGATTTATGGGAAAATACAAGAGGTTTAGGGCTTAATATTGTAAAATTTAAATTATGGATAACTCTTACAAAATATTCGAGAAAGACCTACACCTTCTAAAAGGCAATCTTCAGGTTATAGCATGTGCTGGTTCAGGGAAAACTGAATTTGTTTCAAAACGTATAGTTTATCTTATCAGCAAAGGGATTACCAGGCCAGAAAATATTATTGCTTTTACATTCACAGATCGAGCCGCTGAGGAATTAAAATTCCGCATTAGGCAGAAAATACGAGAATTGGTTGGTCATCAACCTGATGTCGGCGATATGTATGTCGGGACAATTCACAGTTTTTGTTTTAAGCTTCTTCAGGAATTTGTTTCTAAATACAGAGTATACGATGTTCTTGATGCCCCGCTTGAAAAAATTATAGAGGTAAAAGGGATAGGAAAAAGCACAGCTTTTCTTCTTAAAACAATGCGAGGGGTTTTAACCGAGTATTACAGACAAACAGCTTTAGAGAGAAAATCTTTTCTAAAGCTTGAAGAACTTATAAGTTATCTCAAGGCAACAATCGGCGTAAGTAAAAATGAGATAGTTCATGTGCTATATCTTAATAGCAAAAACGAATTACTACACTCAGAAGACCTCGAAGAGGGAACAGTATCAGAAGCGATTGCCTTTCCGAGAAAGATCTTGCACATAGTCATCCGGGTGGCTTGCCAGAACCGTCTGATAATGATAATATGCTTACAGATGCTGTAAAGAAGGCTCTTAATACCGTAGATATTAGCCTTCAAGAGCATATCATAATCTCTGATGATGACTATTTTAGTTATAGAAAAAGCGGTTCTATTTAATATAGAATGTAGTATTAAAAAGGAGGTTCAATATGCTTGAGCGTATATCGGTTGACCCAAAGATTTGTCATGGGCAGGCATGCATAAAGGGAACTCGCATCCCCGTTCACCAGATACTTCACATGCTGGCAAATGGAGATACAATTGATGCCCTTCTTGAGGACTATCCTTCTTTAAAGAGAGATGATATTCTTGCCTGCATTGAATATGCTGCTTCACTAACTGAAGAACAGGTTATCCCTGACGAAGTCGTTGCATGAAGATTTTCGTAGATGAGAACATCCCTGCTGATCTTAAGTCCGACCCTCATCTTTATGAGAGGACAGTCCAAGGGTCATTCGAAAGTCCGGATGTAGATTTTTGGGCATATTTTTGTAAGTTTTTGATTCTTTTGACATTGCAGTTTCTTTTCCGTTTCCGAAAACAAAAAATTAAAGGGGCAAAAAGAAAAAAAGAAATTCTTTTGGGGGCAAAGCACCGCCAATAGCAGGGACGATTTTGATGTTTTTGTCCCGCCTGTGGCGGGACTGTCATAACTCCTCAGTTATGACTAAAAAGCAGATAGGGAAAATCCCCCGCCCACCCGCAGTTGCTTTGCAACTGCCCCCTTAAAGGGAAAAAGGATTTATTGATTTATGGATAAGTACAAAAATGCAATAAACTATGTGATAAATCTTATTAAGTCTCTTATTTCAACAGCCGAAGTCGAAGTTACTCAGCCTCGTCCATACCAGTATTGTTTTTGCGTGGACACTAAAGGCCAACGATTTAATTTTATTTTTAATCGTAGCACAATGGATGATTTTGAAAATTCTATTGTTACAGAAAAAGGAAGTGATAGATATTATGCCACAGAAGGTTTTATCAAATTTCAAGTCTATACAACATTAGGACAAGCTGGACTTATATCCCATTTTGATATTTCAGATGAGATTCTAAATGAAAAGAGAGACTGGCTACAAAGATATAGCGCTAAATTTGAAAAACCTGCATGGTTATATGAAGTATTTTATCAAGGTTTGAAAAAACTTTCTGACTTCTTAGCAGGTCTTATTAGGCAGTATAAAACTGTACCCGAGGAGATAAAGAAGGAGCAGGAAGAGATTGCTCATCTAATAAAATGGTACGATGAGCATCATAATTTTACTGATACAGGCATTTCGGAAACCAGTCTTGGGTATTTTAAAGCTGCGGCGGTTTGCGTGATTCTAGATAGAGAAAAAGAGAGAAAATTAATTAAAATTCCGCGAATTTTAAAAGCTAAAGACCAAGAAATATATTCAATTGTTTCTCAAATAAGAGAAAATCCATTTCCACAAATCAAAATGCCAGATTGTATTTTTGATTATGCTGAACATATGAAGGCAAGTACTTCAGGAGTTACAAAATCATCAACCAAAGAATTAGTTTTTATTGCTTGTGGTCAGTCGACAGCACGAGAAAAAGCTTTAGGTATAAAGGTTGAGGGCTTTTTAAAAAAGCAGAATGTAAATTGTTTTTTAGCTGAAAAGGTGAACGATCTAGAATCTTTGAATTCCCACATATTTAAAAACCTTACAGAATGCACAGGTTTTATAGGTATTTTACATAAACGAGAAGAAAGTAAATATGATACTTCGGTTTGGATAAATCAAGAGGTTGCTATTGCCGCTTATCTGAGATCAATAGGGCGAACAATACCGGCTTTAGTGCTATATGAAGAAGGCACAGCAATAGAAGGGCTTATTAAATATACTATAGCAAACCCATTGACGTTTAAATCAGAAGAGGAAGCCTTATCAAAAATCGAAGATTGGGTTAGGCGTCAAAGTTTTAAATATGAAGAAAGGTTGCCAGAACTCGATATTATTTTACCTGAAGAACGCAAACATTTTGGAGCAAGTTCAGGAGGTGGGAGAAAGGGGTATCATGATATCGGATATGCCCTTTCTTTTAGAGTTAGAAATAAGAGTGATATCAATATGTGTTTAGAAGATGCCGTGTTAGAAAATGAGCTGTTGGGTAAAGGCAAATTAGATAAAACCAATCCTCGTCTTTCAAAACTCCCTTTTAATATAGGCCCTCGTAAGACAGAAGAGCTCAATCTTCTTGTTAAATTTCCAAATGAAATAGATGAGGATATGAAAGGCAAAGATATCAAATTAGAAGGTAGATTTGAATTTGCTGATAGGGTTATTACTAAGGAATTAATAGGCTATATTTCATAGGGTATCGTATGAAGGTATCATTATATCTTAGAGTTTCTACCGAAGATCAAGCAAAAGAAGGATATTCCCTTGAAGTCCAGAGAGAACATCTTGAATCTTTTGCTAAGCGAGAAGGCCTTGAGATATTCAAGGTCTATCAGGATGATGGCATAAGCGGCTATACTACCGAGCGCCCTGCCTTGAAGCAACTTCTAAAAGATGCCAAGCAGAAAAAATTTGATTTAGTCTTGGTCTATAAAATAGACAGATTTAGCCGTAACCTTAAAGATCTCCTCAATCTTGTGGATGAACTTTTTTCTTCAGGTGTGGGATTTAAGTCTGTAACCGAGCCATTTGACACGACAACGTCAGCAGGCAAGCTTATGTTTCAGCAGTTGGGGAGTTTTGCAGAGTTTGAAAGAAATAGAATTGCTGAGAGGGTATTCCCCGGTATGGTAAAAGGCGTTCAGCAAGGAAACTGGCAGGGCGCTCGGTATGCGCCTTATGGATATAGATACAATAAAGAAAAGAAACTGCTAGAAATAGATGAGAACGAGGCAAAAGTTGTCAAGCTCATCTATACGATGTTTCTTTGTGATAAGAGCATCTTTGCTATCACTGAATACCTTACGAAAAAAGGCTATCGCAACAGAAAAGGCAATATCTTTAGCACAAAGCTAATCGGCGATATTCTAAAAAATAGGATGTATACTGGAAAGCTTGTTTGGAATAGCCACCATTACGATAAAACCCAAAAGACGAAGAAGGGCTATCGTTATCTAAAGAACCCGCCGGATAAAATTATCATTTCACAAGGCAAGCATCAGCCTATAATCCCCGATGAAGATTTTGAGGCAGTGCAAGAGAAGCTGAAAGCGCGAAGGATTGAACGACGAAAGAAGGCGAACGATTATCCACTTTCCGGGATTCTCTATTGTGCGAAATGCAATCATAAATACTTAGGCATTTCTTCTATCTCTAACCACCGAACTGGCGTTAAAAAGAGATGGTATCGCTGCGCCGGGCCTTATAGAAGTTTTATCAGATGCAAAAATAAGAGCATCAAAGCCATTGAGATAGAGTCAGAAGTTGCCGAGATATTAGAAACCTTACTCAAGAATGACAAGCTAAAAACGAGCCGATGGATGAACGTGACTTTTAAAAATGACGCAAATTTTCCCATTTTTGCAGAAAGCGCAAAAATTGACCTTGAGAAGGTCAAGAATAGGCTCGAAAACAACCTTAAAAAGCAGTCAAAATTGACCGATGCCTATTTGGAAAATTTGCTGAGTGAAGAACTATACAAGCAGAAAAATGAAGGGCTAAGAAAAGAAGAAGAGGAATTGAAGAAACTTATTGCTCTGCAAGAGGTTAGAGAGATTGAGAGGGAGCGTTCAAAAGAGTATTTGGAGAGAGTTGAAGAGTTTTTGGAAAGCTATGATCCGAACAAGAAAACGATGGATTTAGAGACTAAAAAACTTATATTGAATCTGCTTTTTAAAAACATCAAAATCGCCCAAAAGAAAATTTTTTCTTTTTCTTTTTTCGCCCCCTTTAATTTTTTCTTTTTTGAAAAGGAACAAAAATCATTATGCCAGAAAAATCAAAGAGTTATGAAAAATCTGCACCGAGAGTCTATATCAGGACTTTCGGATGTCAGATGAACTTTCATGATTCTGAAAGGATTGCAGGTATCCTACGAAATGAAGGCTACACCCTTACAGAGTATCCGAATAGTGCAGACCTCATAATCATAAATACCTGTAGTGTAAGAGAAAAGGCAGAGCAGAAGTTCTATAGCGAACTTGGAAGATTTAGAAGACTCAGGAAAAAGAATCCCTCGCTGAAGATAGCTGTTGCAGGATGTATTGCTCAGCAGGAGGGTGTGAGTATCTTAAAGCGGTTCGATCATGTTGACTACCTCATAGGTACAAGGAATATCGGCAAGATACAGTTGATGTTAGAAGGTAAAGTAACGCCGCTTAATATAGATGATGACCCTGAATATCATCTCAGGACCCTCCCGGCGGTCAGGTCAAACAGGGTCAGCGCATGGGTGTCAATAATGTATGGCTGCGATAATTTCTGTTCTTTCTGTATTGTTCCATACACAAGAGGTAGGGAAAGAAGCAGAGACTATAGGGATATATGCGATGAAATAAAGAGGCTTGCAGATGAGGGCTATAAGGAGGTCACTCTGCTTGGACAGAATGTGAACTCTTATGGTAAAGGGCTGGAGGATGATATTGATTTTCCAGGACTTTTATGCCTGATAAACGATATAGATGGGATAGAGCGGATAAGGTTCGTGACATCTCATCCCAGAGACCTCTCTGAGAGGCTTATAGATGCTATGGAAGAACTTCCCAAGGTATGTGAGCATATACACCTGCCGATCCAATCAGGTTCAGACAAGATCCTAAAATTAATGAACAGGGGCTACAACTACAGTGAATACATCGCCAGGATAGAACTCTTGAGAAAAAAGATACCAGATATAGCAATAACTACTGACATAATCGTGGGTTTTCCTGGAGAGACGGATAATGATTTCATGCAGACCCTGAAAGCCCTCAAAGAGATCGAATTTGATGGTATATTTGCATTTAAATATTCAAAAAGACCTAATACATCAGCGCTGAAATTACCGGGCCACCTACAGGATGAGGTAAAAAGCGAAAGGCTTGAAGAGGTGCTTGTCCTACAGGATGATATAACATCTAAGATAAACAGACAGATGGAGGGCAGGGTGGTAGAAGTATTGGTAGAAGGACCAAGTAAGACAGACAGGGATAAGCTTACAGGCAGGACAAGGACAAACAAAATTGTTATTTTCAATAATGATAAATTACTTGAAGGAATACTTGTTAACACATTGATAATAAAAGGCAATAGACATTCACTATATGGAATATTGAGCTAAGATCTAAATGAAGATCGCTTTTGCAACCCTGGGTTGTAAGATAAATCAGTATGACACCGCCTATATGAAACAGGCTGTATCTGATGCATACCATAATGTAGTACCATTTGATTCAGATGCAGATGTCTATGTGATAAATACATGCACAGTTACCGGGAAGAGCGATTATCAATCTCGCCAGCTCATAAGAAAGGCGCTGAGAAAAAAGGGCTCAAAGGTTATAGTTACCGGTTGTTATGCTGAGACAAAACCTGAGGAGCTTGCTTCAATTAACGGTGTAAATGCGATAATTGGCAATTCAGAAAAATTTAATATAATTAATTACTTAGAAGTCTCTAAAGCATCTAATAAGCCTCTGATCCTCACCGGGGACAATACACATGATCGACTCTCGACCCTCGACTATCGAACATCAATCCCCGTAGAGTCATTTAACAGGACAAGGGCATTCTTAAAGATACAGGATGGCTGTGAGTCATTTTGTTCTTATTGTATTGTGCCTTATGCAAGGGGTAAAAACAGGAGCATGCCACTTGAAGATGTAATCAAGCACACAATAACCCTCGTGGATAAAGGTTTTAAAGAGATAGTCATCTCAGGAATTCATCTTGGAATGTATGGAAAAGATTTGAAAAATCCAATAGATATCACTTATTTATTAAACAAACTTCTAAGTATTGTTGGGACAACTCGCTTAAGACTAAGTTCAATCGAACCAGCAGAGATAACACAGGAATTAATTGATATTATCAGGTCTTCACCGAATATATGCAAACACCTCCATATACCACTTCAAAGTGGGGATGACAAAATTCTCAGCGAGATGAAGAGAAACTATACATCTTCATATTACAGGGAATTGATTTTTTCTCTTAAAGACCAGATACCTGATCTTTCAATTGGTACAGATGTAATTGTTGGTTTCCCTGGAGAAACTGAGGAGAACTTCATGAATACCTTTAATCTTCTGAGTTCTTTACCATTAAGCTACTTTCATGTATTTCCGTATTCGCCCCGCAGGGGAACCTTAGCAGCTGAAAGAACTGACCAGATAAATGAGGCTCTTAAAAAACTAAGAGCAAAAAGAATCCGTGAACTTGGAGATAAAAAGAACATTGAATTTAGAACCGAATATATAAACAAGACCATTGATGTGCTTGTAGAGTCAAAGATTGATAAAAGGTCATTGCTATACAGTGGCTTGAGTCATAATTATATAAGGATTCACCTCCAAACAGAGGCTAAAAATATTGGAGAAATCATTCCGATTGTTGTTAAGCAAGTAAAGAGGGGGATGACCTTAGGAATGCCAAGGAATGTTGATTCTTACTGAAATCGTAAGTGATTGAATTTTAAAAATAATTTTACTGCACAATCATTAAGCAAATTATATTTCACCTATAAAAGACATAATCTTTCTGAATATTATCCACATACTTAATCACAGGTTATAAACAATTAATGTGAAGAAAATACAACGTCTGATAAGATATATTATGTTAAGTTTTTATTAGAAATGGGTCTTAAGGTAATCTATCGCCTCTTCTCTGGTATTTACCTCCCCGATAAGATATGAGTCGTTTATCTTCTTTAAAATGCTCCCGATGCGCGGACCTTCTGGTATACCTAATGTCTGAATTATTTCATGACCTGATATTATGGGTAGCCCTTTCGCCCTCTCAAGGTATGCGTCATATTTCTGCAACAATGGATATAACCTTTCTTTTTTATATTCTAATGACCTATTATGATATAGTTTTGCCACAGTGATTATTATAACTGCATTATTTGTCTCACCTATCTTATTGAAGTATAAGAATAAATCTATTGTTTCACTCTCTCCTCTTAAATATTTCTCAAGTTCCCCAATAGAGGTGACGGCTTTATGTATAAGTTTTCGCCATCTGTTACTTAATCTTAGCCTGCGTGTAATGGTGTTTACTTCGCTGGATAATTCCTCTAAGAGGATTGACAGTTTTATGATTGAATAGTATGGAATACCTGACGAAAATGTCATTGCGAGGGACTTTAGTCCCGAAGCAATCCCACTGCCCAGAGATTGTTTCGCTATCGCTCGCAATGACATTATGAACATCTCAACATCCCTTAACATCGAAATAGCATAATCTGTATCCTTGATCTCAGGGATTATCCTGTTAAACACCCCTGTCTCTGTCGCCATCTTAAGATAAAGATGTGATAGTGGTATATTGAGTAATCTGAATAATTCCTCGGTTATCCTTTCCCATGCAGAATAAGTAATCATATGGCTGAATCTTTTTATCATCTTCTCTGTCTCAGGCTCTATAACACCGCCAATCTCTGCGGCTATCCTGTATGCCCTGAGCATGCGTAATGGGTCAGATAAAAGGTTTTCCTCAGATATAGCCCTTATAACCTTATTTTTTAAATCATTTACCCCTCCTGATACATCTATAATACCCCTATCTTTATGCCATGCGAAGGCGTCTATCGTAAAATCCCTCATGACGAGATCATCCTCTATCCCCTCCCCTTCACAACGAGAGACATCCACAATAACCTTATTCTTGAGAATAATCCTGACAATATCCCTATCCTCATCAAGTATAACGAAATTTCCACCGATAGATTC
>JBFLZU010000001.1:21008-32400 GCA_040756155.1 Nitrospirota bacterium
TGACGAGATCATCCTCTATCCCCTCCCCTTCACAACGAGAGACATCCACAATAACCTTATTCTTGAGAATAATCCTGACAATATCCCTATCCTCATCAAGTATAACGAAATTTCCACCGATAGATTCAATAATAATTCTTCCGAAACTTTTTGCACTAACACCGCATATAACAAAGTCCCTATCGTAGTTTGTCTTTCCAAGCATAAGGTCTCTAAGGTATCCCCCAACAAGATAGATATCCGCAGGTAGTTTCTCTGCGAGGTCAAAGATATGCCTGTTGAGGCTGTCTTCGAGGATTAAACCTTTTAGTCTCTCCATCTGCATATTGACATATCTCCTGATAAATGTTAGCATTTTACTAAAACAATGTCCAAAATTATTATATCTGCTGACAAAGTCTTGCCCATTACTTCTCTTCCGTGTAACAGGTCTGCGGTTGTAATAGATGGTGATACAATTATCGAGATAGGAAACGCTGAGTCAATTATAGAGAAACATAAGGACTCCTCTACCGTATTAAGGTTAACAAATGTAATCCTTATGCCAGGGTTAATCAATACGCATATCCATCTTGAATTATCAGGATTTGCAGGTTTAATATCTGAGAAGAACGATTTTTTTGACTGGGTAGAAAGACTCATATCTGTAAAGCTAAATACGAAGAGAGAGTCGTATCAAAGTGGCTCATTAAAGGGATTAAAGGAGTTAATCAGGACAGGCACAACTACTGTAGGTGAAATCACAAGCGAAGATGTAAGCCCATATATTCTTGCAAAGAGTGGTATGAGGTGCAGGGTCTTTTTTGAGGTAATAGGACCTGATTCATCAAACTCTGACACAGTCTTAAATAGCACCATTAATAAGATAGAGCGATTCAAAGAGATGATAAATGAACAGCGGATTCTTACAGCAAAGATAGGGCTATTTCCTCATTCGTGTTATTCTGTATCCACCGACCTGCTTTTAAAATGCAATAGATATTCGTTAGAATATGATTTACCTATGTCGGCGCATATTGCAGAAACCAGTGAAGAGTGTAATTTTCTGAGCAATGGCACCGGGAAACTGAAAGAGATGCTTCGCAGGATAGGTGTAACATCGTTTCCAAATACATTCTCAGCACCATCCCCTATTGATTACCTTGACAGAATTGGCTTGGTAAGTAAAAACCTTATGGCAGTGCATGCAGTCCACCTATCAGAAAGCGACATAGAGACAATAGCCAATAAAGGCTCATCTATTTCTCATTGTCCGAGGAGTAACAAAAATCTAAACACTGGAACTGCACCAATAGATAGATTTCTGAAATCAAATATAAATCTCTCACTCGGAACAGATAGCCTCGCAAGTAACACAAGCCTCGATCTCTGGGATGAAATGACATTCGCATATAACCAGCATAAGTCATCAGGCGTAACTCCTTATGATATATTCAAGATGGCAACAATAAATGGTGCAAAGGCATTATTGATGGAGGCTGAGGCAGGCTCTATTGAGAAGGGTAAAAAGGCGGATATAATAGCCGTGAGACCAAAAACAGAGCACAGAGCAGGAGATATATACCAGTTCCTCCTTGAGAGAGGTGTTGATATAATGATGACGATGGTCTCTGGAAGGATGTTGTTTATGCATCCTGAATTGGTAATTGAACGGAGATGAGTGTAGAAAAGATAAAAAATAAGATTATATCGAGTGAAAGACTTTCGAGAGAAGATGTACTGGAACTTTTTCTTTCAGACGATATATTCTCCATCGGGAAGATGGCTCAATGGGTGGCTGAAAAAAAGAATGGAAAGTTCGTATATTTCATACATAACCGCCACATAAACCCTACAAACCTATGTGTAAACAGATGCAGGCTCTGTGCCTTCAGTAAGGATAAAGGTGACCCCAATGCATACACGATGTCTCTTGAGGATATAATGGAAAAGGCACGGAATTCAGAAAAAGGTATAACCGAATTCCATATAGTAGGTGGGTTACACCCCGAATTAAGTTTTGACTATTACATCCAGATGTTAAAGATGCTTAAGGAGGAATTTCCTGATATCCACATACAGGCATTCACAGCTGTGGAGATAGACTATTTCTCAAAGATATCAGGACTTGATGTAAGAGATGTCCTCATAAAACTTAAAGAGGCAGGTCTTGGCTCACTTCCAGGTGGAGGTGCAGAGATATTCGATCCATCTGTCAGGGGTGCAATATGTGAAAAAAAGATAAGTGGAGAGAGATGGCTTGAGATAATGGAGATTGCCCATACCCTTGGTCTTAGATCAAATGCTACGATGCTTTATGGACATATAGAAGATTATGGGCAGAGGGTTGACCATTTGATTAAACTGCGCGAACTTCAGGATAAAACAGGAGGGTTTCAGTCATTTATACCTCTATCGTTCCATCCCTATGGTACTGAAATAAAAAAATCATACCTTACAACAGGCATAGATGATTTAAAGACTTTGGCTATATCAAGATTGGTTCTGGACAACTTTGACCATATAAAGGCATTCTGGATAATGCTTGGAGAGAAGATTGCACAGGTATCCCTTTACTTTGGCGTAGACGATATTGATGGAACAGTAGTAGAAGAAAAAATAACCCATGCAGCAGGAGCAACCAGAGGGGAAGAACTCACAAAAGAGGATCTGGTCGATATGATTAAAAGGGCTGGAAAGATACCTGTAGAGAGGGATACCATTTATAATGTAATACAAGTCTTTGATTAAAAGAGTCTTTTGAAGTTTAAGATCGTCATCTTAGTTTTTCAACAGACTGTTACATGGTAACATAAAGAAAACTAAAGATGGATATTCCGCCTAAGACGGCCATAACACACCCCACAATCGCCAATATCCACCCTATACCCCTACGACCTACTGCCCTGACTCCATAGTCTTGTGCTATATTGTTAACTCCGTTTAAGGCATGGAAAAGTCCAAAAATCAGAATTCCAATATCAACAAAAATGAATGTCAAGGTGCGAAGCCGTATGGCCACATCGCTAAACTTAACGACCTCGCCAAGGGTTTTATAATGAAGTAACCAGAAGTGCACTCCCAACAGGAAGATAAGTCCAACACCAGTAAGTCTCTGGAGCACCCATGCAATGGCACTGCCGTTTTTATTCATATTTGACTCCTCCCTTCTCATTTAACTATCTCAGGCAATAATCTGAAAACAGACCATATGAATAGAATACCAGCGATTGCCATCCCTGACCAGAAGATTTCTTTCTGGTAGCGAATCCCTATGCCCAAATCGAACAGAATCAGCCTGAGCCCATTTATTCCATGAATTAGAACTACTGCTAAAAGGCCTAAATCAAATATCAGAAATAAGTTAGAACTCATGAGCGTCTCCAGGAGACTGTCGAATGAGGCTTGACCTGTGAGAATTGCTATGCTCATCAGGAAAACATGTATTAACAAATATGCTACCAGAGTTAATCCTGTTATACGATGCAATAACCATGCCCACATCCCAACCGCCATAGGCTTCCATATCTCTGGTTTATAAACATATTCAGTCTTTAATGAGATATCCAATCCTTGACGTGTAGAAGTGCTAATTTCCTTCAATTAATGTCACCTCCTAACCTTATCTATAACAAAGATAACTATGGGACAATACTCTTGACCACGATATCACCGATTATATCTGCAGCCTCGTCTCCCCGGTCTGCTGCATTGCTCAGATGACGGTAGATTTCTCTCATCTTTAACATATAAACTACATCGTTACCTTTAAAAAGGTCTGCGAGGGAACTGTGATATGCACTTTCCATCGTGTTCTCCAGCGCCTTCGCCTTAGTGGCCTTCTCCAGGGCAATGGCAGGATATTTCTGTAAGTGTTGTATAGCACTGTTTAACTCTCGACCAGCATCTCTCAGTATTCCTACCATTTCACGTATATGGTCATCAGGATTCACACCATAAATCTCCATCTCATTGACGGTAGTGTTGGCATAATCTACCAGATCATCTATAGCCCTCGAGAGTGCAAAGATATCCTCTCGATCTATAGGAGTAACAAAAGTCTGATTTAATTCCTCAATAAGGATACGCCTCAAAGTGTCTGCCTCCTGCTCTATTACCCTCACCCCCTCCCCATTCTCTGGGGTGTTGTCCTCCACATATTTTTTTAAAGCCTCCAGACCCGCTTGGGTCTTGTTAGATTGATCAAGAAGCATCTTAAAAAAATCTCTTTTTTTAGGAAATATCCCCATTGGCTATTACCTCCAACTTAAGTGCTTATAGCTAACTAAATAAGTCAGCAAGACGTCTTTTAAATTTTAATATGTTTTGAAATTACGAGATGTCATACCAGTTTGTCTACCAGAAACTTTATTGCCAGATAGATAACTATACCAAGCACTCCCGCAGCAGGTATTGTAGTTATCCATGTAAGCAATATCTCACTCACCACTCCCCACCGTACAGCATTTATCCTCTGAGCGGACCCTGCACCCATCACTGAGGAAGAAATTACCTGTGTAGTACTTACAGGAAAACCAAACAATGCCGCTAAATAAATAACTGAACCAGAAGAACTTTGTGCACTAAAACCATGCACAGGCCTGATCCTATATAACTTCATCCCCAGCGTCTTGATTATCCTCCAACCTCCAGAGGCTATACCAAGGGCTATAGCAGTGGAACAGGCAAAGATAACCCACTTAGGTACAATAAACTCACCTTCAGGCGATGGACGATAGAAATATTCTATTGTCTCGGGAGACATCTGGTAGAGGATAATCAAGGACATGGTGATAGCACCCATAGCCTTCTGAGCATCGTTGGTGCCATGGCTCAGAGCTAAACCAATGGATGATAATATCTGCAATCGCCTGAAAATCCGATTGACTCTGGTAGGCATTACATTTGGAAAGAGCGTAAAAATAGCCTTGGTAAATAAAAACCCTGCCATCAAGCCTGTGATGGGTGTGATAGCCAGCATTAAGATAACAGTTTCCACAGTAGGCCAATGAATTGCTTCAACCCCTGAAGCTATTAAGACAGCACCCAATATTCCACCTATTAAGGCATGGGAGGAACTGGAAGGCATACCAAAATACCATGTGAAGAGGTTCCATACAATTGCTGCCAAAAGAGCTGCAAAGACCACCGAAATGGTAATAAGACTTGTTTCAATTAACCCTTTGCCGATGGTCTTTGCCACTGCAGTGCCAAGAAAATAGGCACCAATAAATTCAAAGGTTGCCGCCGTAATTACAGCACCCTTAGGTGAAAGTGCACCAGAAGAGATCATGGTAGCCACCAGATTACTGCTGTCATGAAAACCATTGCTGAAATCGAAAAACAGTGCAATAAAAACAATCGTGACTGCTATAATCAATACCAAGGTATCCAAAATTACAATCGCTCCTTAATAACCTTTTTCTCTTCCATTGCTTTTCACACTTGCTTAATTTTTAAAAATACTGTTAAAGGAATGATAAATGTAGATACCCAAAGGTCAGCCAGCCAAATCCTGAGATTAAAGTCAGAGTTTCGCCAAATTTTTCTGCCAGAAACACAACCGGAAGTTGAAAAATACTCGAAATTCCGCTAAGAAATGTTTTAATAAGACCTGCTTCAGAGAAAGATAGGTTTAATTCTTTTGATATGAAGGGAATCAGAACAAATATTGCATAGACATACCCGTCTTGAAGAAAATGGAGAAAAGAACACCTTATAAGAATATTTTTTCTCTGTTCTAAAGACATGTTCTAAATCTAAATTAACTTGAGGAAAATCCCTTTTAAGAAGGCAAGTATTTCCCTTCTTTCTCCTTCATCTCCAGAGTACCCTGAAGCTCAAAAATATGTTTCATGGGGACAATCTTATCTTCTATGGTGCTGATACATCCAGTCCTTTTTATCTCTTCAAAAACATCCTCCATCGCCTTAACTGCTGCTCGGAGACCATGATTCGCATAAATCACCATCTTAATTCCTAATTCTTGCAGTTCTTTTATAGTAATCATTGGATAGTTGGTGGGAACTACTACCAATGGAACATATCCTTTCCACCGTTTGGTGAATTCTACAATTTCTTCAGGGGTACTTTTTTTAGAGTGTATCAAAATGGCATCTGCACCAGCATCCACATAGGCATTAGCCCGTTTTAACGCCTCATCCTGACCCCAGCCAGCGATTAGTGCCTCGACTCGGGCGATTACCATAAAATCTTTAGACTCTTGGGTATCTTTTGCTGCCCTGATTTTTCCCTGAAACTCCTCTATAGAAGTAAGACGTTGACGCCCTCCTTCAAGCAGGCTATTGTCTTTTGGAAATATCTTGTCCTCTATGCATACTGCCGCAATCCCCGTAGCCTCGAACATCTTTACCATGTAGATTACGTTATTGGCGTTCCCATAGCCTGTATCGCAATCCGAAACAACAGGGATGGAGACCGCTTCGTTCATCTGTCTGGCTGCTTCCAGAAATTGAAACATACTCACAATATTGGCATCTGGAAGGGCGTATGAAGCCGAAATCTCCAAACCACTAGCCCACACACCTTCAAATCCAGCCCTCTCTATTAACTTTGCCCCCAAGGCATTATGGGCTCCCACGATTCTGATGACCCCTGGACGTTTAAACAATTCTCTTAACCGTGAGGCTTTATTTTCTTTATCCATATCTATATTAAATTCCCCCCTTTTCTCTATACTAATGTTAATACCTAAGGTTATAAAGAACTAACCCTAAACCTATGAGCATCACTTGAAAAGTTGCCATACCACCTTTCTTTTTAACTGTGAAATATAGTCGGATGGGTCGATATCTTTAGGACAAAACTTTTGACAATTAAATATTGTGTGGCAGCGATAGATTCCATCTTCCGTAGCTACTACCGCCAGTCTCTTTTCCATTGCTCCGTCACGAGAATCAGTTATAAACCTGAATGTCTTTGTTATAGCTGCTGGTCCCAGGTAGTCTTTTCTGAGGGAGACGGTTGGGCAAGCCCCGTAACATATGCCACAGAGGAGACAGTCAATAGAACCATCGATTTTCTCTCGATTCTGGAGGCTTTGATAATATTCTTTCTCAGGTGGTTGTTCCTTTGGTATCAAATAAGGCTCTATAAGTTTGTAATTTTCGAAAAAGGGCTTCATATCCACAACAAGGTCTTTTAGGATGGGAAGGTTCGATAAAGGGCGAATGCTCACCATATCAGTCTCCAGGTTGGCAATCAACGTGCGGCAGGCAAGTCTGAACTGACCATTGATATACATCGAACATGAACCGCATATAGCACAGCGACAAGAAGATCGAAAGGCAAGAGAACTGTCCAAATTCTCTAAGATATAATAGAGCCCTTCTAAAACTGTCATTCCCTTTTCCACAGGCAAGTCAAATTCATCAAAATAGGGATCACAATCATTCTCCGGGTCGAATCTAAACACTCTAAATTTCATGATTAATATTCTCTTTTTCCTATACCAAATTTAGTTATCGTAACTGGCTTATAGGAAAGGATTACTTCACCATCAATGAGTCGAGCTACGGTGTGCTTTAGCCAATTCTTATCATCCCTTTCTTTGTAATCAAGGCGCGCATGGGATCCCCGACTCTCTTGCCTATTTAGGGCACCCATGACAATGACCTCTGAGATGGTGAGAAACCCTTCGATATCCAAATGCCATAATAAATCGTAGTTATACCTGCGACCTTTATAAGGGGGTCTTACATCTTCATAGCGCTTTTGCAGTTCTCTTATTTCATTTAATGCCTGCCTCAAGTCCTGTTCTTCGCGAAAAATTCCTACTCTTGTATCCATTATAGTGCCCAGTTCTGATTTGATTTTATACGGGCTTTCCGTCCCTGTTCTCTCGAAAATTCCTTGAAACCTCATTTCCTGCTTCAAAAGGGCCTCCCGGTAGATTCCATTTCCGGCAGATTTAGGACGCCCATTTGCTATATATTCGCTCGTCCTTCTCCCTGCTCGCCTTCCAAAGACAATCGTTTCCATAAGAGAATTTCCACCGAGTCGGTTTGCCCCATGAATGCTAACACAAGCACATTCCCCGGCAACAAAAAATCCATTGACCTCTGTATCAGTATTATAATCGCAGTCAATACCACCCATAGACCAATGAGCTGCAGGCTGAATAGGAATCGGTTCTTTAACTGGATTGATTCCCCTGAATTCCATACAGGCTTCGTAAATGCCGGGAAATCGTTTTTTGATGGTATTGGCACCAAAATGCCTCATATCCAGATATATGTAATCCTTGCCTCCTACCCCCCGTCCTTCATTGATCTCAGTCTGAATAGCACGAGAAGTAATATCCCGAGGGGCTTTTTCCATGATTGCCTCGGAAACGTATCTTGACATGAACCTTTCTCCCAGATCATTCAAAAGATATGCACCTTCTCCCCTCGCTCCTTCGGTCAGAGTTAGGTTGAGTCCATAAAGAGTAGTAGGATGAAATTGGACAAACTCCATATCCTTCAGTGGCAACCCTGCTCTAAAAGCCATGACTACTCCAGAAGCTGTTGAGGTTATAGAATTGCTCGATTTTGGATAGATACGCAAATTTCCTCCTGTACAAAAAATCACCGCCTTGGCTTTGAAAGCCTCTAATTCCCCCTCAGGTAGACTATAGGCTACTATCCCCCTACAAGTCTGATCTTCCACAATTAATTCCAGAACAACCCATTCTTCGTAGATTTTGATATTTCTCTTGATAGTCTGCTCATACAAGGTATTGATAAGATAAAGACCAGTCTTATCCGCACCAAAGCAAGTTCTGGGAAAGCCTGCACCTCCAAAAGGTCTTTGAGCTATCTTTCCATTAGGAAAACGGCTGAAAGGACATCCCCAATGCTCCAATTCGTATAGATTCACAAGAGCCTCTTTGGCAAAGGTCTCCACAGCATCTTGATCTGCTAAAAAATCGCTTCCTTTAATGGTGTCAAAGGCATGTTTTTCCCAATTATCCTCTTTTCCCTCAGGATGATTGGCTAAGGATGCATTGATCCCCCCTTGTGCCATCACTGAGTGGGACCGTAGAGGGTGCACCTTGGAAACAACAGCCACATCAAATCCACAATCATGGGCCTCAATAGCAGCTCGCAATCCAGCCAGTCCACCCCCAACGACAACAATATCGTGGGAGAACACCGAAAATTCCTCCTCCATTTAATTTAATAGTTTTTCTCCCTGGGCCTTTCTATCCATTGTGGAGCCCAGGGAAGTGGTTTAATCTTAAGCATATCGTATATCTTCTGTCTTTCTTCTATCGCCTTTTTCCTGAGATTTAAGTAATGGTTATTCCCATGTGCATCGATTGCAACGAACAAGGGACCATAGTCCTTGATTTCGCATTCCAGAATCGCCTGGGAGTCTAAATCAGGCCAGAAGACGTTGATAATCTTGGCTCGTGCATCGTAATAGGCAGCAGCACCTCCTACAACCGATAAATAAACACAGCCATATTTTCTGCAAGCCTCGGTTGTTCCTTCCAAAAGTCCACCCTTACCTATAATTGCACGGCACCTATGTCTTTCAATCAAAATCGGCATCCATCTCTCCATCCGGGTACTTGTAGTTGTTCCCATCCCACTGGTGAACACCCACTTATCTCCTTCCTTTTTATAACCACAAGCCTCGTGAAGAACAGGATAGCCCTCATAATTGACACCTTCGGGTAGAGGGATACCATCATCGAGCTCCCTCCCTAAGTTCCTGTCCCGAATTCCCCACAATTTTCCAGAAATATAAACAGTATCCAATAATTTTAGCTCTCTTATTTGCTTCTCTGAAATAGGAGTCTCTAAATGCCATACTTTACTCATATCCCTTACCTCCAAATTCCCAGATATATTCATATCTGCCGTCTGGAAAGAACCGCACCCCCGATCTACGATCAGCCCAGCACTGCAAAGCAACGCTCACCGGGTTTTGGGTTTCATGAACCCCTGCTATCTCCACATGAACTGCCAATGTTGTCGTATCCCCACCTAACCCCATGGGTCCTATATCAGTAGAGTTTATGGCATGATATAGCTCCTCTTCTAACCCGGCGACCATGGGATCAGGATTCGGTTTTCCAACAGGCCTGAGCATGGCAATTTTTGTCAATTTTGCACATTGATCGAATGAACCTCCGATCCCCACACAGGTAACCGATGGGGTACAGGGTTGCCCCCCAGCCGCATAAACACTATCAATTATGAACTTTTTTATCCCATTCATCCCCTGTGCAGGAACTAACATAGCCTGAAAGCTCTGATTCTCCGAGCCAGAACCCTTGGATATACACATTACCTCAATATAGTCTGCATCTGGAATCCAATCCCAGTAGATATTGGGATGGGTATTACTGACCTGCTGACCATCTTTAAGTCGAGTGATAGGATGAGACAAGGTTTTCCTATACATCTTTTCATTAGAACATCGCCTTACGCCTTCTTTAATTGCCTCTTTGAGTTTATTTCCGTCGACTTGTAGCTTGGCACCTAAATTTACGAAATAGGTTTGCATTCCTGTATCCTGGCATATCGGTATCTTTTTTCCTCCCCCAATCTTAATCGCTTCTAACATTACTCTCAGCTTTTCTTTGGCAATCTCATTTCTTTCTCTATCACAGGCATTTTTTAAAGCCTTTATTAGATCCGGTGGAAAGACCGTCAACGCTCTAAAATATAGGTTCCCCATCATTTCTTGAAACTTGCCATAAGGAAAATCCATTGTTTCAACCCCTTTCCACCAAACTATTCACAAACAATTTCCCTTCCTTCAATTTCTTCAGTTCTTCGATTAACTCTTCTCTTAGTGGGATTCCTTCTTTCAACTTTCTTTCCCGAGTAAGGTACTCTACCTCTCCAGGCAAAAATATTTCATCCACCCCTTTTGCCTTTTTAGCTTGTTTAATTTGATTCTTAAGATCTTCCACCTTATCTAAGAAGCATTCGTAATCCCCAAAATTTGCTGGATCTATTGCCAAAAAAAGGTCTCCTTTTGTTCCTTCGTGCTCCATATCAAAAGTCCCTTTTACACCTTTTCCCACAGATGAACCTGACAGTGCCCCCGTTAGAATGTCTACCATTATTGCCAGGCCTGACCCTTTAGCTCCTCCGAAAGGAAGTAGCGCCCCTTCAAGAGCCTCTATTGGATCTGTTGTTATCTCTCCGTCTTTATTGATTGCCCATCCTTCAGGGATTCCTCCCCCTTTCTCCATAGCCAGCACAATCTTTCCTCTTGCTACAACACTGGTTGACATATCAAGAATCATCGGATGATCTCTGGTCGGAACAGCGATGGATAAAGGGTTGGTCCCTAAAATTTTTTCCGCTGCTCCGTAGGGAGCCATGCCTGGTTCTGTATTTGTCATGCAAATTCCAATCATTCCCTTTTTAGCCATGATTTCCGTATAATA
>JBFLZU010000002.1:0-2597 GCA_040756155.1 Nitrospirota bacterium
AGAATTTGCAAAATCCTATGAAGGAGATTTGATGGTCATCTCGGTAGTTGATGTGACAGATGAATTTATGGCTCAAGCCCCAGGTCTGGTTGAAGAGATGGTTAAAAAAGCAAAGGGCATCGTCGAGAGTGTAAAGAAAAAGGCAGAGGCATCGAATATAAAGTCAGAGAACTTTGTAAGGGAAGGCGAGACCTATAAAGTGATAGTAGAACTTGCAAAAAAGGAAAATGCTGATGTCATCTTTATGGGAAGCCATGGTCGCACAGGTCCCAAGAGATTGCTCATGGGAAGTGTGACAGAAAGAGTCATCGGACACTCCCCCTGCCCAGTTCTTGTGGTGAGGTCATAATAGGTAATATATCTTCCCATCCCTCTACCCTCTCCACTCCTTCGGGAAGATCGGTATATTTATCGGCAATTATGATTGCCCTCATGCCAGCCTCCAGAAAGGCTTCAGCATCTGCAGCACTACCGCCGATTCCAATCCTTATCGCCTTCCAGTCCTGTTCTTTAAATTCATCAATCTTCTCTCCAATATATCTACTTTCATCAGGTGATTCTTCTTTAACCCCAAGTGTAAAAACCGGGGCAGCAGGGAACTCTCTTTCAGAGAGCCATTTTCTGAGCCTGTTAAGGGATAGCTCGTCCTTTCGAGTTATGTAGATAATATTAAATCTCTTTGAGAGAAACTTTAACGCCTCTTTTGCCCCTCGGAGAGGCTTCATCTCCAACTCTTTTATAGGGAGGAGGGATCCTGGTCTCCCAACCTCATAAACAGTATCCTCAAGTTTTACGATGAGTATCGGTCTTGATGTCTCCCAGCAGGCAATCAAACCCTTAGATTCCTCTGCACGATATGGGGAAACTCTGGGATATTCAGGAATCCTGACCATAAAGATATGAATTCCTGCCTTCAGAGGTGCAATCTCTTTTACTGCAACACCATTTCCCCCTGTGAGAGCGATACCTTTCGATTCCTTACCGACAAAAAATTCTAATCGCTCCCCGCCTATCTCAGGTCTGAGAGAGAAAAATCCTTTCCTCAGTTTAGCATTAAGATAGATCTTCTCTCCATGGTGGGCGAGTATATCATAGGCTATTATGTGGGCATTACTTTCTCCCTTTTGAGATTCTTCGCCCCGATTTATATCTGGGCTCGGAATACCAATAAAGATAACCAGCGCTGAGATGGTTATGCTGACGATGATATGTGTAACTCTCATAACCATTTATACATTAGCCTCATGACAGTATTCTCTACGATAGGCGGGACATTCTTGTCCCGCCTATTTAAAAGAATATCTCAAAATCGGTTTTCTCCCTATATCTTATTGAGCTATATCTATAATCCTCTGGATGTGTAACGATACCTTCCCTTACTGGGTTATTCTCTATATATCTTATCCTGCTTAACACTTTCTCTTCGCTATCAAGTATATAATCATAAAAACCACTCTGCCAAATTGAACTCTTCCTGTTATATGACTCATTTATTGGCATAATACTCTTTTATGGCGGGGTTGGAAAACCCCGCCTATCGGTATAATCTTTGCCCGCTGGATTCCCGTTTTCACGGGAATGACGAACTGGTTTTATAGAGCCATGACAAGGTTAGAAAACCCCGCTTATCGGTATAATCACCCTCATCATGAGCCTTTTAATATTTTTCAACTCATCTAATATAGCATAATGTCTTATTACAGGAACCATTGTCACATCCTCGTATGTAAGCGTTTCAAACTTCCTTCCATCGCTTGTAATCCTCACCGCCCCATCCATGTCTGTCCTGTATAATTTTACCCCATATCTCCTGTACCGCTCAATGACCGCAGGATTGGGATGTCCAAATGGGTTATTCTTTCCTGCATGAACAACCGCAATCTGTGGTGAGACCGCATAGAGCAATCCCTCTGTGCTCGATGTCTTCCCACCATGATGGGGCACCTTGATAACATTGCTTTTTACCCATTTCCCTAATTGTATTAAATGAGCCTCTGCCTCTTCCTCTATATCTCCTGTAAAAAGGAAGGATGTATTCTTATATACAACCTTAATAACCAAGGAAAGGTTATTCTGTGCAGAAAATTCCCCTCTTTCTGGATATACTGTAAACTCTTTGTGCGGATGCAGGATGTATATCTGGTAGCCATTTTCTGGGGACAGTCCCGAATCGGAGCCTGCCCACAAAACCCTGTGTCTTATGCCTTTTTGCTTAAGAGTCTCTCTAAACTCAATGTATAAAGGATACTCGGATTTGTATCCATTGGTCCATACCTCACCGATAGAGAACTCCTTGACAATATGCACAAGTCCACCCACATGGTCAGGATGTGGATGCGTTAGCACGAGGTAATCTATATGTCTTATCCCTCTATCATAGAGATATGGGGCGACAACCCTCCTGCCTATATCGAAACTGTGAACAGTGAATGGTGAACGGTGAACAGCTATCCCCCCTCCATCTATTAGTATCTTTCTTTTATCGGGAAGTTCTACAAGGACAGAGTCACCCTGCCCCACATCGAGAAATGTTACCTTCAGGGCATTTTTATCGAAAGCAACAGGAACAGAAATGAGCAAAATGATTAAAAGAGAAA
>JBFLZU010000002.1:2697-4369 GCA_040756155.1 Nitrospirota bacterium
ATCTTTCTTTTATCGGGAAGTTCTACAAGGACAGAGTCACCCTGCCCCACATCGAGAAATGTTACCTTCAGGGCATTTTTATCGAAAGCAACAGGAACAGAAATGAGCAAAATGATTAAAAGAGAAACTGCTGAAGCGGTCTTCCACATTTTAGATCGGGATTCTCCACCCTCCCCCTCGACCCCTCCCGTCCCCGGCCTCGCTCCGCAAAGCGGGGCAGGCAAGGGAGGGGGGTGTGGGAAGATTATCTTCGCAAGCAACCATAACAGGATATAATAAAGGAAGATTATCAGTATGGATGGAGAAGGAAGACGAACCACAGAATAAGGCAAATGAGCAAAGAACTCAACAATCTGATAGAAGAGCGTCACTGAGTATTCGATGAGTGATGAAAAGGGAATCGTGGGTATATTTAAGATAAGTGAGACCATCGTCGCAAGCAATCCGAGCGGGAGGACGAGAACCCCTGTTAGCGGAATGATTATCAGGTTTGAAAACAACCCTGTCCATGTGAACTGGTTGAAGTAATATGCCACTAAAGGTACCGTCCCCAATGTGGCTGCAACGGTAATGAGAACATAGTCAAATATCTTTTTCTTAAAGCGGTTACCCCCTTCGGTATTTTTAAGGTTTTTTAACTCTACACTTTTAACTTTCAACTTTGAACTGTATTCAATAGCATACCCTATAAAAACCACCGCCCCATAGGATAACTGGAAAGAGATATCGAAAAGACTCTGTGGATTCCACAGAAGCGTTATCACGGCTGCAAGGGCGATAGAGTTTTTCCAGTCCTTCTCTCTTTCAATAACAATGGCTAAAAGATACACAATTATCATTATCAGTGCCCTCACAGCACTTATCTTGCTTCCTGCTATAACCGTATAAAATATCACCACAGGGATCGTTCCTATGGCGGCTATCTTTGATGGGCTTGTATAAAGTGTCAGCCTGAGTAGAAGAGTGTATGGTAGGTGTAGGATAGAAAGCCGTATAAGGTTATAAAAGACGAATGCTATCAAGCCCACATGCGCCCCTGAGATTGAGAGTATATGTGCTGTGCCTGATGCCATAAATTTATCCCTGAGTTCATCGGAGAGTTTTCTATCATCACCGATTATCATGGCAGTGAGTATTGCAGCAGTTCTCTCGCTGAATGATTTATCTATAGCCATTCGGATATGCTCTCTCCATCCGTATATCTTTCTAAGAAGCGGGTTACCTCCACTCGTCCCCAAAAAGTCCAGAAGACTTTTTGGGGTACCCCTCCCATTACTGAGTATCCTTACATCCTCTGCCAACGCAGTCCCGACCACATAAATACCATCTCTCGCCAGTGCCTCCTCATAGGAATATCCACCGAAGTTGTGATAGCCTCTCGGTTTCCTGAGTTTTGCCTTTACAATGATGGTGTCCCCGTATGAGATTTGAGATTTAGGGACTGTCCCCATAACAGTCAGCCTCACCCTGCCTTTAACATTGTAGACGATAGATTGTGAACTGGAGGGGACTGTCCCAGAATTACGGACGGAGCGAAGCGAAGTCGTAGATTCGGGACTGTCCCCAAGAAAAAGTTTCTCTACTTTAACGTATACGATCTGCCTATCACCCAGCAATTCTGATGGTCTTACGACCCTCCCCTGAATTTTTGTGGGGACTGTCCCAGATTTAC
>JBFLZU010000002.1:4469-7220 GCA_040756155.1 Nitrospirota bacterium
ACTGTAATTGGGAGGTATATAAAGAAATATCCGGCAACTATACCAATAATGAATGCAATAGTAATTGATGAGAAGAGAGGCATCTACCCCGCACCCAGAAAGCCCCGCCAGCGCAGTCCTCGCACCCCGCGAAAGTGGGGTGCGGGGTTTACTTCAAGGCTTCCTCACCTCAAGTCCTTCTATCTTTTTAAAATCTTTCTCATCATAAGTATATACAGTTGATAATCCTTTCTCTAATCCTGAATATCCCATTACTGCATCGGCAAATCTTATATTCTTGCCAGCATATACTTCAATTGCACTTCTGAAGACATCCTCCATTTCAACCTTTATCTCAGGGGTATTCAGAATAGCCAATACCATTTCTCTTATTACTTTCCTGTCAAGCTTATAAACCTTTTCCAGAACAAACACTGTCTCCATAACAGCAATTGATAGAAGATATAAGGTTATTCCTTTATCCTTTGCTCCTTTAATAAGCTTTTCACCACTCTTCTGTTTAATATCATCATCCTTAACCAAAAGCCTGAGTATTACACTGGTGTCTATGAAAGCCTTAAACACTTTCTTTTGCAACCTCCTCTGTCGCCTTTTCTATCATCTCCTCAATACTCATACCAAGATTCGGCAATGTTCCCATGTAGTCGAATATGGTTTTCCCCTTTTTTAGAACTATCTTATCGTCTGTTTCTTCTATTACCAGTGTATCTCCAATGTTTATGTTTAATTTTTTCCGCACATTTTTTGGTAGCGTTATCTGTCCTTTTGGTAATATTTTTACTACCTGCATAATATCTCCTGCAATTAGTTTATATCCTACTAATTTTAAAAATACTACAAAATTATAGTGTTTGTCAAGAAAAAACCCCATCCTGATTTCTCAGGATGGGGTTCCGATGTAGGGGAGCAGTAATGAAACAACTGCTCCGGGGTGTTAGAACTTCATTGCGATCCAATGGTCCACTGACCATGCTGTGTCTTTTGGTGTCAGGTCATAGAAGTTGCTCGGCTTGAACACACCGTATGTGATGCCATACTCAAGGTTCGCTGCGAGTTTATATATGGCTTTTGCATCGAACTCTGTGCCGAGGTTTCTATTTGTACCCCCTGAGACACCAGTTATAGCCATTGCCTTATCGGCCCTCAGAACATAGTATGCTCCCGAAAGCGCGAGGTCCTTTGTAGCCTTTCCAGCAAGACCGATCTTGTAATAGATTGTGTTTGAAAGACCGAATGAGATTGGCGACCATGCACCTGTCCCGGCAGCGCCAAGACCTGATTGACCTACCCTGAACTCATAGACATAGGTATATCTCGGGTCACCACCAAGGAAGGTCTGGAATGCTTTCTGCTTGTTTGTTGCAGAATCATCACCACTTCCACCAGCGGTCTCGAGGGTTATTGTTACAGGGTCAACCTTGTAGTCTACACCGACGAGATATGCCCAGGCAGAATATTTTATATTCTCTGTTGTAGAAAGTGCTGTCCAACCACTTGAGCCCTGACCATTGACATTCCCGAAATTGCTATCACCTTTACCACTCTGAATCTGGAGGTCTGCCCTGTATGTAAGCCCGGCAATTTTACCATCAGCAGTAATACCAACTTCGTTCAGCACATCGGTCTTTTTCCGTGTGGTTGTAGCCCTGCTTGCATTCTCGCCCCTTAACTGTGTGAGGTCAATGCCTATCTTGTTATTGGCATCGAGTTTGTGGATGATAAGGGCAGTGTAGCCATTCACATCGTTATTGACATTGGCTGTGCTTTCGGAGAACTTTATCGTAATCAAGCCGATGTGGGTCTCTTTTGTCGGGTCCATGAAGAAGACAATCGCATCATTGCCATACTTGGTTGCATCATAGAAGAGACCATGCCCGAGTTTGAGCAACTGATGACCGGCCTTCAATCCTGAAGTAAACCCAAGCCCTTTACCAGTGTAAAGCATCCATGCCTGACGGAGGGCACCAAAGTATCTGGACTGAACACCCTGGAAGCCCTGGTGTGATTGATCACCTGTTCCAGTAATACCCCATGTTGCGTTATCTCCACCCTCATGCTGAATCTCGATGAATGCCTTGAGGTTAGGTGATACAGTGGCATCAAGTTGGAGCCTTACCTGCTGGTCATAGTATTGACCTTCACCAGACCTGCCTGATAGCCAGAGTCTGTCATTGAGGTCAAACTGATGACCCTGTCTTCCCCTCACCCTCATTGTGCCAGAGAGTTTAATCTCTGCATAAGCCTGTGCTGCGAGGGCAACGAGGAGAAGTGTCCCGAAAAATATTGCAAAGAATTTTTTCATACTCAAATCCTCCTTTCATAAATAACAGTGAATAAATACCTAACTACCCCTGCACTACATCGGTTTTCTTTCTGCTATCACCTCCTATCTATGGATTTATGGGCAAAGTCCCAAATCTACGGACTCCGAAGCAAGACGCCTCGGCTATATAACATTGGATCTCAACATCTTAATAAAATAAAAACATATAAACCTATACCATCCATTTCACGCTTTGTCAAGACTTTTTTGATTCTCTCCTCTTCCTGTCGTTTAAATAAAGCAAATTTAATGCCAGGGATTGAAACAACAGTGTGGAGTTGTGAGTTTTGAGTTAGGAGTTGAGGAATTAATTGAAAATAGAGGTTTTTTATCTTTTTTACCTTTCACTTCTCACTTATTACTTATCACTTATCACTTATAATGTTTCCATCCTGCCACAGTATTATGGATTTTTTGCCACGAAAGAG
>JBFLZU010000002.1:7320-17400 GCA_040756155.1 Nitrospirota bacterium
GAGGAATTAATTGAAAATAGAGGTTTTTTATCTTTTTTACCTTTCACTTCTCACTTATTACTTATCACTTATCACTTATAATGTTTCCATCCTGCCACAGTATTATGGATTTTTTGCCACGAAAGAGTGGAAAATGACTCTCTAACCGTCATTGCGAGGAGTCCCAACTTATCGGGACGACGAAGCAATCTCATAATTCATCATATAAATCTCTCCATTCAGGATTCATTTTGTTCACTAACTCCATTTTCTTAGCCCTCGATTCCACCTTTTAGTTGCTTTTCCCTAATAATAGCACTCTCAATATCCCTAAAGACTTCATAATAAACCAGTTTAGTAATGTTGTATTTCTCTGTAAATCCTTCAACTAACTTTTCTTTATGCTCATAACACCTTCTTTTTAAATCGTTAGTAATCCCCGTATAAAGAACTGTATTGTTCTTATTAGTCATTATATATACATAGTATTGTCTTTCCATAGAGATTGCTTCGGCTACGCCTCGCAATGACAGGAAGAAATTTCACTCCTCGCAATGACAAACTCATTCATGCGGTTTCCGTTATCAGCCAGTTCATGTACTCCTCGGAGCCCTCTATTATCGGGAGTGCTATTATCTCAGGAACGGTATAGCTATGGACTTCTTTTACCCTCATTGAGAGTTTATCAAACAGCCCTCTCTTTGTCTTTATAACCATCAGTGATTCAGCCTCATCGCAAATTTCGCCTTTCCATCTGTAGATTGATCTCACCCTTTCAACAATATTCACACATGCTGCAAGACGCTCTTCTATCAGGATATTTGCAATCTTACCAGCCTCTTCTTTGTTGCTGGTTGTTATAAAAATGACTATTGCATCTTCTGAAATATTCCCCTTTTGTTCTTTGCTCATCGCTCCTTGCTCCTTACCCAAGGGACAGTCCCCTTACCTTTTTTACGTCTTTTACGTCATTTCTGCGGAAGCAGGAATCCAAGAAAATAAAAGTGCTGGATTCCCGTTTTCACGGGAATGACAGACTTCATATGATTGTTCTGGGACGGTCCCCAAGCCTCCCATCTTTCAAGATAATCTCCTTATTGCCATCGGAGTAGATAATAGTCACCGTAGGTTTAAAGAACACAAAGTCCTGATGAAAAGGGGTTCTTACCTTACCACCGAACGAACTATTATCCCCGAGGGCTATATGAACTGTGCCACATATCTTCTCTGCCTCAAGAATGTTATCAGGTCTTGATGCCCCTTCATTTGTTCCTATCCCAAACTCAGCAATATTCCTGAAGTTGTCGTCTTCAGAGAGTCTTCTCCTCAGGTATATAGCGTAGCTGTCTTCACCCCGCCCTTGCGTGCAAGAGGGGGGTAAAGCCGTGGTGCGGGGTGAACCTGAGATGTCTTCTACCATTCCTTTCTTGATCAGTAGACATATAGGATATGACAATCTGTGAGTTGGTGCCCATTCAAGTATAAGTTTACCATCTGCAGTCCCTTCCATAGGTGCGAAGAATACCTCACCTGCTGGAAGGTTACCGAATGAGCCAGGTCTTGTCAGTATCCCTATATCTGTACCAACATGCCTGTTCTCTTTAATAACTGAAAGCCTTGTGCCATTTGGTGTAACGAGCAAGACCTTACATGCCTTCTTTATCTTCTCTGCGAGTAAGGTCGTCCTATTTGCAAGTGCCCTCCAGTTCACGTTCATTGCGCCAAAGAACATTGATGGGTCAAAAAGAGGCATGCTCGCATATCTCGTTTTAGCCACACGGGTGAGCATATCACGAAAGGCTGTGTGGCTTGTCGAAAAATTCGAGAGGGCTATAACAGAATCAACTGCATTATCTTTCCATAATGCTACACAGTCCCTGGCGATGCTTAACTGTTTCTCGGTTGCCTTTTTTCTGAGGAGTGCTGTAAATATCCTGTTCTTTTTAAATTCATTAACTGTCTCTCTACCAAAGGCAGCAACCCAGAGCCTCTCTGGTGGTTCACTTCCATGACCCTTAAGTGCAGGGTATTCAACATATATTATCTCTTTAGCCAAACCCTTACCCACATCTACCACAAGCCTCGCAATATCAATCAGTCTTTCCCTTCTTTCTCTATCGCTATCTGATATCTCTTCATCTGACCTTATACGGTCAGTAAAGACAAGCACCCTCTCGTGTTTTTTTACACCGAGATTTATGGTGTAGATATTCTTTATAGTTGTGATTATTCTATCTTCACTTCTCAACTTCTCACTTCTCACCTTCAACTTTCAACTTTTATGTATCTTCGGTGTTATAAATATCATCAATTCACTTACCTCATCCATCTCCGTCTTACTCTTAAATAGCCATCCGAGTATAGGAATCTTTGAAAGAAAAGGAATACCACTTTCCTGAGCTGTTTCCTTCTTTGTGTATATACCACCGATAACTACCGTCTCACCATCCATCACAGAAAGGGTAGTCTCTGCCTCTCTGGTATTTATTGCGGGATAGCCCTGAACCGCCCTCGACCAGTCAAACTCATCCCTCTTCGTCTTTATGAGCATCAATATTCCCCCATCCGCTGTCACCTGGGGTGTGACCTCAAGTTTCAGTGTCGCCTCTATCTGTTCTGAAGTGGCGGTTGTTGTAGTCGTTGTAGTAGTCGTCCCAGTTGTGGTAGTCGGTTGAATAACCACCTTTACCTTTGTCCCTGTTAAGATGATAGCAGGTTTATTATTCATAGTGAGAATCCTCGGATTTGAGAGAACCTTACCTTCACCGCTCTGTTCTAATGCAGACAACCTAAGTTCAAGTATCTTTGTATTCGTTATATTTCCAAATGTGAGTCCTATTGCACCAAAGGGATTTACAGATGCAGCTGTTGCTAATACCGCAGGCAGGTTCACCGCATAGTTGCTTGAACCGCTAAAACTGCTCACACCAGTGGCGCCTCTTATTGTTTGACGCCATTTAGGTGTCCCTGAAGTCGTATATGTTCCACCCCATTCTACTCCGAGGGCTTGACCGAATGTCTTGCTCACCTCTACAATTCTCGCCTCTATCATCACCTGCTGTGGTTTACCTGTTACTTCTTTAATAAGGTTTGAGACCCTCTCTATGTTCGCAGGAACATCCTTGACGAGAAGTGTCCCTGTCCTACTGTCAACTGTAACCATTCCCTTGCTACTAAGAAGTCCTTTCACAAGGGTGCTGACCTCCTTAGGATCTGCATAATTCATCGGGAATGTCTTGAATGTGAGATATTCCTCTTCAAGTGTTACCGGTGCTGTGATTACATAAACTATATTTCCATCCTGATAGTATGCAAGGTTATTTGCTTTCAGTATAGCATTAAATGCATCCATAAGTGAGACCTTATCAAAACTCAGGGTTACTTTGCCAGTTACTTTTTCTCCTACTACTACATTCAGTCCACCAACCTGCCCTAATGCCCTCAACACATCTTTCAGTTCCACATCCCTTAGTTCAAGGGAGAAGAGTTGATTATTTGGTAGAGAGACTTTCGCAGATGGTTGTTCAACACTTCCTGTATTTATAGCAGTGAAAAGAAGGAAGAGTACAATAAACACCGAAGCCCAGAGCCATTTTACCCATGGGGACAGTCCCGAATCTACGACTCCGCTACGCTTCGTCCGTAATTCTGGGACAGTCCCCTTTGCCTTTGAGGTATAGAACGACATTCTACTTTTCACTTTTAATTGTTCACCGTTCATTTCTTTTCACTTTTCACTTCTCACTGTCCACTGTTCACTGTCTTTCCCCTGGAGGTTTAGCCGCTCCTTCGGCAGGCTTCGCCGTAGTAAAGCCTCCTATCGTCAACTCAGTCTTCCCTGTAGGATCCTCAAGTATCACCTTATCCCGCTGGATGTCTATAACCTTTCTACCAAAGATCATATCACCCTTTTTCACAAGCCTATCATTGATGATCGCTACACCTGTCTTTCCATCAAATATAATCGCCTTTATCGTCAACTCCTTCTTGAGTTCCTTCTCAGGGATAAATACCTCTTCTTTTTTCACTTTTCTCGCAACAGGTTTGAGGAATGGGTCCCTGCCCCATGCGAGTGGCTTCCTCTCCTTTTCTATCTCTTCAAGTGTTATATCTGATAGAGAAACCCTCCCCTGGCTCGAATATGCCACTATACCACCGAGTGTCAGAAATAAGGCGATAATCAATATGCCTACTGAATTTTTGAAGCTTCCTGCAGAGCTTCGAAATGTAGGGAATTTCTTCATCTTATATTCGCTCGCTAATCGCTCGCTGTGCATTTTCATGAAGACCCTGGTTTCTTTATATATGTTATCGTCTCTATCCTCGCATTTAACTCAGGATACATATCTGGTAGATACTCTATCTTTATGTTCTTCACCTTCACAAGTCTCGGAAGCAACTCTACCCTCTTTAGATACCCACCTAAATCCCTGTATTTCCCTCTTAGCTCGACATTCAATAAGACCTCGATATAATCCCCCTTGTCCAGCGCTGTGACCGGTATTATATTTATGATTGAAATCTTGCTCTCATCTGCCTCTTTCGTAACCTCCTCAAGAAACTGGGTATACCTATTCCATCTAAATAAAACAGCATCAAGTCCTATACGGTCTATCTCTATTGGTTTCATCTCTTCTATTCTCTTTTTAAGCAGAGGTATCTGAGAATTCAGTGTCTCTATCTCTGTTTTTGTCTTTTTAATATCTGCCCTCAAGCGTGTCTCCTCCTTATCAAACCTCAGATAGATAAACTGATAGAATAACAATGAGACTCCTGCAAAGAATGCCACCAGCAGCAGTATCCTTACCTTTACAGGCAGTCTCTCGAATATGTTTAAAAGTCTTTTCACTGTTCACTGTTCACTGTTCACTTTTCACTTTTTTATATATGGCTGTAGTTCTTTCATGGTCTCAGTTGTCCTGTCCATAACAACTATTGCCTTCAATGTGCCCTCCATCTCAAATACCACCTCTTCCTCGCCATCCTTTTCTGCTTCTGTTTTTCTAAGCGAAATCAGTTTCACATTCTTTATATAATGTGACCGTTCTTCCATCATAGAGAAAAACCTCATAACAAGATGAGATTTTGTAGCCCTCCCTGAAAACCTGACCAGTCTGTCAGTACCGACAGGTGTTGTATCAATCTTTGTCAGCCATACACCTTCTGGTATGACAAAACTTATTTCTCTCATCATCTCTGACCAGAGAACCTTATCCTGAAGAAGTCCTTTAAGCATCTTCATAGCCTCTGCCTCTTCCTTCTGTCTCTGCTCTTTATTCGCTATCTCTTTTTTAAGTCTCTCGACCTCAGAAGATATACTAAGCTTTTGCTGTGTAATCCTCTTAATATCTCTCTGAAACTCCTTTACCCTCCCAAACTTTGAACCTGTAACCACCACCGCAAAGGATAGGCAAAGTATCAAGAACATGAGCCCCATCTTCTGCCACAGTGGTATCTTCCGAGGTAGATACTCTAGCGGCAGAAGGTTTACATATTCCTTCAACCTATATCACCTTCCTTGCTGCCAGCCCGATTACCCCTGTAAATAGTGGTGCATCTTTTATAATATCCGCAAGTCTTTCCTCCTTGTATGTGATACTACGGAAGGGCTCTATTATCTCAACGATATCGAAAATCCCGGCGAGATATTCTTTTAATCCAGGCATTAATGCAATCCCTCCTGTTAGTATCAGTCGTTTTACAATCTTCTCTCTCGACTGTGCCTTGTAATAATCTACAGAGCGTTGTATCTCTAATGCGAGCCGGTCAAGAAATCTCCTTATGATTGCTTCAGGTCCTTCTGTAACCTCTTCTTTGAGGCTTACTCCCATTTTTTTAAATTCCTCTGCCTCTTCCTTGGTAATACCCAATTCCTCCATCATCACCTTTGAAATATCATCACCGTTTATATCTACCGACCTCGTGAATCTGAGTTGCGTCCCTTTAATAATATCTATCTCTACGATTCCTGCCCCTATATCAACCACAATGATATTCTCTTCACTTCCCCAGTCATAATTGAGTCTCAGTGTTTCGAGTATCGCTAATGGGTTAGTATCAACAGCAACAACCTTAAGCCCTGCATCTCTAACAATCGAATAGACTGACATCACCGCACTCTTCTCTGCTGCGACGAGCATAACATTTATCTTGTCTCCACCCGTTTCACCATCCGTACTTATATAATCTACAACTGCATTCTCTAACGGATACGAGATATGTTTTTTCGCCTCCCATCTTATCGCTTCTTTTAACTCCTTCTCGGACATCCTTGGCATGAATACATGCCTTATAGTCGTGGCTGAACCAGGTATCTTTGTTATCACCTCTTTTCCTCTTATCCTGAGTCTTTCAACAAGTATCTTCATGGCATTCAGTACGGTTCCCTTCTCTTCTATCTCTATAAAACCTGCGTTAAGAAGGGTAGCACTTTTACCTTTTCTTTTCAGTGCTACTATCTTTATTGAGCTCGTTCCTATATCTACTCCAATATGGTTATGTTCTGACATCGCAAAGTTTAGAACCCTGTTATTTTTCCTCCAGATTAAGCGTGTATCCTTTCAGCTCTTCCATAGCCTTCTGGTACGCAACGCGGTGTTTGAATCCCTCCTTCAGGTATTTCCATATCAACTTTATCTTTATAAAATCATCCTCGCTATACTCCCTTGACTCAAGTTCACCCATTTGTATCCTCAACGGTGATATGTAACCTTTCTGTTCAAGGTAATAGAGCTTATGCCTTGGAATACCAACCTGCTGTAATATCTCAGTCGTCTTCATCAGTATGAATCCAGATTTAGTCTTAGATTTAGATTTAGATTTAGTTCCATATCTATTTCTAAACTTAGTTTCAAGTTTATTTTTCTATAGTTTAATGGAAAATATTCATTTGTCAAGAAAAATCTGCATTTTCCTACTTTTCCTCTCCTTAATCCTCCTTTATGGGAAAAGGACAAATAAGGAGCAGTTTTTCAATTGACAAGGTTCATTCTTTGTCATAGATTACTCGGTATGCGATTTATCGCAGATGTCATGCTCGGGAAATTAGCGCGGTGGCTGAGGATACTTGGCTACGATACTTTATATTATCCCGATATCGAGGACATGGTTCTTATCGAAAAGGCAAGGAAAGAACAGAGAATACTCCTCACGAGGGATACACGGCTGATAAAGAGAAGAGGCGTACCGAGATATCTTTTTATAGAGGATAATGAACCAATGAAACAGTTGAAGCAATCTATCACGGCATTTGGCTTGACCACATCTAACCTGCTTACAAGGTGTATCTATTGCAATGAGCCCCTCGCCGATAAAAAGCAAGAAGATGTGGCTGATATGGTTCCAGAGCACATTTCTGCTACATCTGATATATTTGCTGGATGTCCTCTGTGTAAGAAGGTTTACTGGAAAGGCAGTCATATTGAAAAAATCAACAGATATCTCGAAAGATTACTGTCGTATCCCAAGAAACCAGTAGGTTCCAATGACGCCGAATAACAGATTCCCTAGCCATGCAGCAAAGAGGGGGGGGAATATGCCTGTACGCCCGAGCGATATTCCTATTGAGAGCATTATCCAGTATAAGAAACCGACCAGTATGCTTAGCCCTACGCCAAGAATAATCCCTCCACTTCTATGACCTCTTAAAGAAAAAGGAATCCCGAAGATTGACATTATGAGCACAGAGAATGGAAGTGATACCTTTGCATGTAAATCAACTACAAATCTCTTGGGGCTATATCCTCCTGATTTGAGTTTCTCAATATAGCGGTATAACTCCAGAAAGCTCATGGTGTCTGATTTCTTCTCAATAATCTTAAAGTCTGTGGGGGTCTCAAGGATAGGATATGTGATTTCCTCAAATGAAAGACCTTTCTGGGAATTTGCGTTAAATTTGCGAATTATCCCGTTGTAAAATATCCATTGATTACCATCCCATTTTGCCATCTTTGCATCTACCCGCTCACTCAGTTCATCCTGCTTATTTAACGTGTACAGTGTAACACCATGGAATATATCACCTTCGGGTGTCATTATATCAGCATTCAGCAGAACTGTATCTTTTTCTTCAGATTCCCCAATCAAACATCTATACCACACTTTATTCTGATAAATCCCCCCCTTAGGTTTTTTCTTTAAGATAAGCACATTCCTCACATATTCATACCTCTTGTTTGTAACAGGCAGCAGGGTTTCCCCGAAGATAAGCAGTAGAATACTGATAATCAAAGCCGATGCAATCAGAGGTGTTGCCATCCAGTAAATGCTTATTCCACCAGCCTTTGCAGCCACAAGTTCATTATTCCTGTTAGAAATGCCGATGGTTATCATTGTTGAAAGCAACACAGAAATTGGCGTCGCAAAGAAGAGTATCTTAAGAACCAACAGAAAGTAATATTCAATAATATGGTTAAGCTCTGCCCTGTTAGCATAAAACTCATCAACATGTTCAAAAAAATCAATAATGACAGAAAGGACTATAAAGGCAACTATGGAAAGCATAAAGATTCTCAAGAACTGTTTAACAAAATAGAGATATAAAAGAGGAATGCGTCCTATTTGTACACTTAACATTATAAGGTCTTCCTTTTAAATGTCTTATTAACCACTTCTGTAATAATAACTCGTAGTCTTTCAACGAAAACGAATTGCGATTCCCTGGCTGCCTTTATAAGCAAGTAACCGCCCATCGCACCAAACAGGATATTAGGCATCCATGCGGCAAAGAATGGATGGAGTTTTCCTTCACCAGAGAGGTTTTCCCCTGCTGATATCAGCATATAGTAGATAAGGATTACGAGGATACTCAAAGCAAAACCACCACCCTTCCCTGCCTGTCTTGTGATAGAGCCTAGGGGTGGTCCGATCAAAGCAAAGACAAGGCAAGCAACAGGAATAGAGAATTTCTTATGGAGATCAAAGAGCCAGCTAAAGTAATTCTCACCCTTCTGTTTACTCTGTTCAATCATTCGTCTCAGTTCGGAAAGCCTCATATCTCTCTTACCTTTTGTTATTTTCTCCTGTCCCGAGAGTGCCTTATTGATGTCAAGTTGCAGTTCGTATGTCTGAAATTTCACCTGTTCATACGACCCTGTCATTTTTTTAACTGACTTGTGCACAGTGCCATCATTGAGTTTAAGAAACACCACCAGTTTTATCGGGTCTGATAGCATGCTGCCCTTTTTAGCGATGATCGTGTAGGGGTCTTTTGGATCGCGCTCATCAAAGATAAACACCCCTTCCATTTGATTTGTAGGAGAAACCCTATTAACCATCATCACAAGTCCATCGAAGGTATTATTAAATACCCCTTCCTCTATACCGACCGATGCCTTTGTTTTTACAATATCGAAGAACAGTCTTTTAAATGAATAGTTTCCCCATGGGAAAAGATATATCATCATCAGAGTGGTAATTAAATAAGCAATGACAGCGAAATACCCTACAGGAACCATCAGGCGGTAAAGGCTGAATCCGCTACTTTTCAATGCTGTAAGCTCACTGTCAGCAGACAATCTTCCAAATGTCACCAGTGTAGCCAGTAACAATGACATCGGAATGGTAACAGAGAACAATGAGGGCAGAAGGTAACCAACAAGTTTTACTATCTCGGTTGCAGGAACACCTTTCTCAATTATGAGTTCAATAAGTTTTATTATCTTATTCAGAAGTAAAACGAAGGTAAATACAAGTAACCCTACTGAAAATATTGCAAAGATTTCTTTGAAGATGTATCTATCTATTATTTTAAGCATTATTTATCCCAATCTTTCGTAAAAAGTTGAGCGACTCAAAACTAAATTAAAAATAAAAAATCAAAATGCAAAATGACAAATCAAAATGTAAAAATTTTTGAATTTTAATCTTTGATTTTTGATCTCTATAATTACAGGGTGCATTATAGTTTCCAATTTCTGGTCAGTTCAACTAATACGAAAGAGGGTTTATTTTTTACGCTTATAATATCCACCAGATGCGCATGGTTTACAGAGGTTTTTACCATCAACAATCACTTCTCTTTTATCCTGCACATAATCTCCACATTTATCACATTTAATCCTGCTTAACGGCTTCCCTGGCATATCTTCAGGAGGTATCTCA
>JBFLZU010000002.1:17500-28484 GCA_040756155.1 Nitrospirota bacterium
TGCGCATGGTTTACAGAGGTTTTTACCATCAACAATCACTTCTCTTTTATCCTGCACATAATCTCCACATTTATCACATTTAATCCTGCTTAACGGCTTCCCTGGCATATCTTCAGGAGGTATCTCAACCATCACTTCTTCGACCTTAAATAGTTCATCCTCTGGCATGACCTTGTATGCTTCTATCTGTTGTTCGTATTTTCCTTCAATATCATGAGCATATTTATGTGCGAGTTTCTTTGCCTCTTCTTTTGCGATGATTCGGACAGCCTTAAAATTCCCCAAATTCACAAAGGTAGCTGCCATTATGCCATAGTCCATCCACTTAAGAGACCTTTTCCCGAGAGAGCATCCTGTCACCGATTGAATAGCATCGGTTGCACAACGGTCTATCTCAACAAATACATAGAGCCTCTTTCGATCAACACCCCTTGGGTCAGATATACTTACCTCTTTACATCCTTTCATTGCCATCCTAACACCGAGAACCTGACCCGGACAGAGATGACCATGAGTCCTTACGGATTCATTAAGAAGTTTCTCAAAATCATCCATAAGTGTATTATACCATATTACACTTGGGAGTAAAAATGTTTATGAAAAATGGGACGGCCTGCCGTCCCATTTTTCAGCGTATAAGTTTTTAAAATCAATTTTATTAATAGAAATAATTTGACTTGAGTTCTGGATATTATATAATAGCGTTATGCAAATTTGCATAATGACTTTAAAAGAGAGGATGGAAGGGAGTTTACTATGTATAAGACAATCCCTGTAGAAGAGGCAGTGGGGGTGGTGCTCCCACATGATATTACAGAGATACGAAAAGATGAGTTTAAAGGAAGGGCATTCAAGAAGGGTCATGTTGTAAAGAAAGAGGATATTCTCCATTTACAGATGCTCGGCAAGGAAAATCTCTATGTTATTGAAATAGGGGAAGACGAGATGCATGAAAATGATGCTGCCTACGCCCTTGCAGAAGCACTTGCCGGAAAAGGTGTTGAACTTTCAGGTGAGCCTGTGGAAGGCAAGATAAACCTGATTGCATCATATGATGGACTTCTCAGGGTCAAAAAAGATGCCCTTGCTGAATTTAACATGCTCGGTGAAGTTATGTGTGCGACTCTCCATAATAATACCTATGTAAGAAAAGGACGTAAACTTGCAGGCACGAGAGCGATACCACTTGTTATTAAAAAACATATCATTGAAAAAGCAGTAAGGATTGCAAAAGACAGTGGAGGCATACTTGAAGTAATACCTCTCAGAAAAGCAAAGGTTGGTGTTGTGATAACAGGTAACGAGGTTTATTACAAGAGGGTAAAGGATTCCTTTGAACCGATTATACGAGCGAAGATGAAGGCAATAGGTTCTTCAGTCTTACGGGTCTATTTCTGTCCTGATGATGCTGAAATCATTAAGCACAGAATCCGAGAACTTATCGAAATAGGCTGTGATTTGATTGTTACAACCGGAGGGATGTCTGTTGACCCAGATGATGTCACAAGGGTCGGAATATCACAGGCAGGGGCAACCGATGTTGTATATGGTTCACCCGTGCTCCCAGGAGCAATGTTTCTGATAGCATACATTAGTGCAAAAGAGCGGAAGCACGGAAGTGCTGAAGTAAAAAAATTTAGAGATAATTCTATTCCCGAACTTCCTACCTTCCAAACTTCCGAACCAATTCCCATTCTTGGCATCCCTGCCTGTGGTATGTATCACAAGACAACAATCTTTGATCTGATTCTACCGAGGGTGCTTGCAGGAGAGAAAATAACGAGAAGAGAAATTTCAGAACTCGGACACGGTGGATTCTGTCTCGGATGCAAGGAATGCAGGCATCCAGTATGCCCATTTGGGAAGGGTATATAGAGTTAAATGGAATTTAATCTAAGTATCCTTATCGCAATATCCCTCTTAATGTTTTTTTCTGCTTTTCTTTATTCATCGGTTGGACATGGTGGAGGCTCTGGTTATCTTGCAGTTATGGCCCTTTTTGGCTTTTTACCAGAACTTATGAAGCCTACAGCACTCTCTTTGAATATACTTGTTGCCTCAATAGCAACAATAAAATATTACAAAGCCAATTATTTTTCATGGCAACTTTTCTGGCCCTTTGCTGTCACTTCCATTCCTTTTGCATTCATTGGTGGATTGATTAAACTCTCAGATGATATTTATAGACCAATAGTTGGTTTTGTACTTTTATTTGCGGCGTATCGTTTGTTTAAAAAATCTATAGAAATGCAATCACCAAATCATATAAATCCAACTACCTCAGTCGCCTTACTCCTTGGAGCAGGAATCGGACTGCTTTCTGGTATTACGGGGGTTGGAGGAGGTATCTTCTTGAGTCCACTACTTCTATTTCTTGGATGGGCAGAAATTAGACATATATCAGGTATAGCTGCAGCCTTTATCCTTGTCAATTCCATATCAGGGTTGGCAGGACATTGGGTAGGTGTAAAATCCTTGCCTGAAACAATCCTGATTTTCGGAATCTCAGTAGTGATAGGAGGCATTATTGGTTCTGAGCTTGGAAGCCGTCAGCTTGGCACGCCAATACTCCGTCGTCTATTGGCAGTAGTTCTTATAATTGCAGGCGCAAAGTTTATATTTGTATGAAATCCTTCCGTCATCCTGTCTTTATTAAAATCCAGTTCTCTCCCTTTGTATGAATGAGGGCATACCTTCCCTTGAACCTCTTACCATCAAGGTGGAAGACCACTCTCTTTTCATCGGCAGACTCAAGACTATATGTCCCATTATCACAGATTTCAACTGTGCCTGCACCATACTGCCCTTCAGGTATCACGCCTTCAAAGTTTATATAATCGAGGTCGTGATCCTCTACCTGAACAGCAAGCCTCTTTATACCTCTATCTTCAGGTATCCCTTTAGGCACAGCCCAGCTCTTAAGCACTCCACCTATCTCAAGTCTAAAGTCATAGTGGAGATGGGTAGCATGATGTTTCTGCACAACAAATCTTGGTTTTTTCACAGAAATATTCCTTCTTAGACCTTACTTAATAAATTACTTTGACAGTGTTTCTATTTTGGAATTTTTCTGATTTGATGATAATACTGTCTAATTATTATTGACCTTTTCTTTTGCAATCTCCTCTCGTATTATTTCTATATAGCTATTAATTATTTCTGTATCTTTTGAGGTTTCTATCTCCACATCAAACTCTCTTACAGAAAATACTCTCCATTCTTCATAGTCAAACAACTTATCAACATTTTTTGCTAATTCTTCTGCCACCATTTCTGCATATTCTTTATTGGGAGATTTGAATAACATATACGTCAGAATTCCGTCTTGTTTTGGCGAATCAGTTATAAATATTTCAAACATAAGTCTATAGACTTTCATAATTCACTCCTGTGGAGATTGATATTGCTTAGAATTTTGCTTAGTGGTAACTATATCTAAATCTCCCGCTTTCATTTTTTGATGTTTTATTCTCTTACTAAGATTATTCCCCCTAATTCACTGCAACTATAACTTGCAGTTATCGGCATAATTATTCAATCCTTCTGAATTCAGCAAACTTTTTATCAATCTCACCCCTTAACTCTTCACCTACTTTTTGAAAAATATCTAATAGTTCCTCATAAATATCACCGCTAGCAACAAAATTCCAGAATTCTTCGCCTACTAATATTTCCATGTTCTCTAGATCATATAACCCTTTTAATGTCCACCGCTCATAAGGTTCAGGATGGTAAGGATTATATGGGATAGCCAATCTTGTAAAAACTTTAGCTTTTCTCTCTTGACTGAGTCTTAAAGCTATCCATCTGAGGAGTTTAAGTTTTAATGCTACAAACTCCTTCATATTAGGCTTTACACTTGTAATATCAAAGTAATTCTCTATGTCTTTAAACTTCACGAATAAGTCTACAATTGAATCTGGGTCAACTTTGGCTTGGCCTTTCTTTATCTTTCTTCTTATTTGCTCAACCTCCCCTATTTTGTCTGCAGTAATCTCGTCTTTCCTTAATTTGTAGTGAATATCACTGATAAGTTTCTCTGTGTCTTCATCCACTTCGCCAAACAACTTGTATTGTCTTTCTGCATGGTACCAGCACCTTTAGCCAAAATCACTGCAACTTGCTCCCAAATAGACATCCCAAAAGTGGTATTTATTGAGTGAATAAAGGAAAACATGGCATACCTATCCTTACCAAGTAATCTATGGTGGAAAGGCATATAGACTGTTTCTGGTCTATAATCTTTTAATTTCTCCCTCACCGTTATTTTTAGAAGTTCTATTATTTCATTTCTTATTTTTAGTGACAAAACCATACTTATACCTTCTTGAAATAAAATATAGATTCAAAATATTTATTAGAGTCTCTCTCTGTCCTCATAAGAACAGGTCTATGAAAAACATCAATAAGTTTAAATCTACATTGTTTACCTATATCGGGATACAGATTATACTTATCATTAGCCACAATAAAAACTAATGCCCCATCCATCAAATTCTTGGAGATATTTCCAAAAACATCTACTATCCCTTGAACATATTCTTTCTTTGCATTACCATTCTGCCCCCTGCTTGCAGGTCCTATCTCTAATTCGTCCTGTCTTGGAAAATCAAAAAGTTCATATGCGTATCTGTGTTGTTCATGATAGTCAATAACACCTACATATGGAGGTGAGGTAAATACACCATCAATCTTTAGTTCTTCAGGCAACTTTATTGTCCGTGCATCTCCCTGATAAATTTTAATAAAGGAATTGGTTCTCAGATTATTAAATTCCTTAATTCTTCTTATGGTGTCATAACTATAGCGATTTATGAATTTCAATGCTTCATCAATCGGTTCACAATATCTTTTGTGTTTAACACACCAGTATGTCTCTCTGACTGCTTTCTTTGGGCGGGCTAAATCATAATGTGGAATTAATCTTGCCGAGCGAGCAGATCTACTTAAAATTATTTTTAAAATATCTTGATTTCTATAATTCTTGATTATGCTTCTATAATATAAAATCTCCTGCAATGCCCTTTCTGAAAACCAATATTTAAAATATTCACTATCTGTTGTAAGTTCACCTATTTTGTTATCAAAAAGAAGTTGATTTTTATGGTGAAATGTTCTACTAAAATCTTTTAGTCGCTTTAGTGCATCTAATATTTCTTCTTCAACTTCTTTAATATTGTATTTTTGGGTCTTCACTTTCTGTATAAGAACGTTGAAAGGTGATAGTTCAATTCCAACGGAGTTTATACCTAATATATTTGCTTCAATAAGAGCAGTTCCAGAGCCAGCAAATGGGTCAATAATCGTATCACCTTTTTTAAAATATTTCTTCAGAAAGACCTCAACTAACTGAGGAATAAATTTGCCGAGATAGGGGTGTAATCTATGGACATGCTTTGTTCTCTCAAACTCTCTGACACTGATAAAGGTTAGATCATTACCTAATATTTTTATATTCTTTTGTGTGTCTGTTTTATTTTCTATTAAATGTGTGTCAATATTAAATTTTTTTGCAGCAAGCTTATTAGCTTCTAACATCAGATATTCTCCATTGTAATCGATACCCTTAAGTCCTTTCTAAAACCTTAATTATATTCTAACTCATATATCCATTGTGTCGCTATATACGACTGACAGATTTAGTGATATTAAGATATTCCTTAGTTTCTTTACAAGATGCACACTTTCGTCATCCATCTCTTTCATTCTTAGGCTGTCGCCGATGATTATGGTGGTTTTAGGTTTTTCTTGCTTTTGTGTAGGCATCTTCAATTATCCTTTTTAGCCCATCCATTTAGAATCCCATTTAATTCATCGCAAACCTCACTGAATTTAGCCTTATCGATCAAATTATTATTGCCAATCAGGTAATATTCCAAATCCAGCTCTAATATTAAATCGCCATAACATCTCTTAAGCGGGGAAGCATTTTTTACAAATAAAACACCATGTATTGTTTCTCTGAAATGTCTAAATTTATCATAATAAATTTTAAAATGTTTAGGAGTATTCTCAGTCAAGTGTTCGCATAATCCAAATATCCATCGTGCGCCAAAATAATTAGAGTCCCCATACATTGCAAACTCGCACTCAAATTTGTCTGTGTGACCATCAATTTCTCCCGAAACATAAATAACAATGATACTGTAAATATCAATATCTTGGGGAAATTTGCGAGGGTTGCCATTTTTATCTTGGCATTTATTCAATATTAAATTTTGAAGACGAATTATCTTGTCCTTTTCTTCTTGACCACCTAACGTGAGTTCATACCTCCCACGACTTGCGAGTTGAGATCTTGTATAGTCTATGAGCCACTTTCTTTGGTTTGCCTGAAGAAGATCGAAACATATGCGCATTCCATTTCTTGTCTTGTATAAAAAATCGACAGTGTCATCTGAATTTGGAAGTAGCTTTATTTCATATTCTAATGGTCTGTCTTTTGATTCAAAGTCATAAGCAAAATAAGATTCAAATACAAAACTATTTAATTCTATTCTGTTTTTTGAAGATGTAAGTTTTTTAGTAAGCTTGTTATAGCGACCAGTCTTTGCCAATAATATAATTTTCTCCTTAAACCAATCTATGTCATGTTTAAAGCCAGAATTTATATCAACGCCCAAATTTTTGGTAAATGCAACATCAAGTTTTTCTTCTAAGCCTTGCATGTTCATATTAATTCTTCGCCCTTTTAAACTCCCTCTCTACGCTCTCTCAAAATGCACAATATTATTCGGCTCGTTTTCAATCCAGACTATTTTTATATGTCAGATACCTGCTGACTAACAATTTCATTCCATTTTAGTTTATGTTCGTATTTTATAGACTTGTCTTTTTTCAGATTTTCTACATAATTTTCAATAAAATCATATGTATTATTCAAAAGCCTTAAATAATACTTTAATGAAGGATAAATACCATTGATAATGACCTGACAGCCATGAATTTTCAATATTCTGGAAACCTCTTTTAAGATATTTTCTGTATCTGCTAAATATTCACCAGCTGTAGTCAATAAATAATATCTTTGTATTGGATAAGATTTAAATTTTTCGTAAGCGTCTCTAACCATCTGAGAATTTATAGTAATTCCATGTTTGATTTCTACTGCTTCAAATATCCTTCCCTCTGCATCTCTAATTTCAATATCACCAACTCTTCCCAAACTTTTATCAGATGATGTATGTTCTTCCATCGGCATTAATATCATACCCTTATATCGTTTTAATTCTTTGACTATACACTGATATACAGAATAAATAGCTAAAGCAGGCAATCTGGATGCTCCACGAGATGAATACCTGAATTCAAAATGTTGCTTTAAATAATTGATTATTGTCAATATTGGGAGATTTGTAGGTTTGGCTAAATCAATCTTTTTCTGCTCACGGTGTTCAATCAACTTTGCAAATAGGAACAATAAGTAAATTTCAGGAGGTTTATTATGTGTTTGGATTTGGTCAAGCAAAAAAAGAAATACCGATTTTAGTTCCACTGGTGTTATTTTGCCTGGATAGTTAAAATCATAGGGCAGATTTTGTTCCAGAGATCTTGTTAGCCAGCCGCTTTCTGCCATTGCAGGGAATCCCATCTCTTTCATAAATGGAGTTATAAACCTTGTATCAATACCTCTACCCGAATAACCACCATCCATATTATCTTGATGAAGTCTTATATCCTGTTTAGGGTTGTGGAGTTTATGAACAAGGCTTGTTATAAGAACTGTTAAAACTCCTTTGCCTTTCTCAAAGTTATCTATAATGATTTGCAGATTTGAGCTTTCATCCTCTTCTAATTTTTGGATGAGTTCATTAAGATTCCCTTCATTAAAGATAGACAATGCTCTTTGATAAATCTCATTTAATATTTCTGGATGTGCTATGCCTTTGTATTTAGTTGTTTCCATCATACAAAAAGTTCCAATGGCTTTTCTATGTCAAGATTTTTTAGTCTTTCCCTCGCGTATTTACAATATTCTTCATTTATATCTATTCCTATATATCTTCTGCCAAGTTCTTTTGCAGCGACAATAGTAGTTCCACTTCCTACGAAAGGATCAAGAACAATATCATCAGGTCTGGAGAGTAGTTTTATTAGCTCTTTTATAATGAATAATGGATAAATAGCGGGATGCTTACAGCCTTTTATTGTTTCAACTGCACATTCTATGACATCCTTCTTTATTGGTTCTCCTTTAATCTTTATAATTGTAAAGCCTTTTTTCATAAGCTGGTATTTTCTTCCACCATCCTGTCCTCCAAATGGTTCAGAATGAATGCCTTTTATCTTCATCCTGAAACTTTCAATCTTTCCAGTTTTTACTTCTTCTATTACCTCTTGTAACTCGCAAAGTGCCATCTTCTTTTGTTCCAAAGTAAGATTGGAATGATCGATAAGTTCAAAGTATTTCTTCCCAATGTTATTACCATTAGACCGTTTGTTTCTTAACCCATTATTATTCATATAAGCATTAAAGTTATAGTAATAGTCATCGCTTTTTACAAAATGGAAAAAAGGTTCTGTACTGCTAACAAGTCGTTTCTGATATTGCCTTGGTGTCGGATTGAGCTTTACCCATGTAATATTATTTATAAGCTTTACAGGAATTTTTTTTAGAACCTCTATAGCAAATCTATACGGAATTAGTTGTAAACTGCCTTCTAAATATTTATCGCCTAAATTAAATACAATGCTTCCATCATCCCTTAAGATACGAACACATTCCGAAAAGACAGGAAGCAGATTATCTATATATTCTTCGATAGTTTTTTCATTTCCAATACCGCCACCATAGTCCCTTTGTTTAAAATACGGTGGAGATGTGATTATCAAATTTATTTTATTGTCAGGAATTAATTTTAATATACTTAAGTTATTTCCCTGTATTATCTTATCTAAGAAGTCTTTAAATGAAGGGATTACGGGTGTACCATATTGAATTATAGTTTCTGAGATTATATCTTGATTGCTTTTCGCTAAATATTTCTTTTGGCGAATTTTATCAATTTGTTTATGGCTTCTTATTTTCTTTAGCATTCTACAAACCTCCCATTTCAACATCTATTTGTATTTTTGATCTACAATCCTCCGAAAATACCCCTCACCCTAACCGTTCGGCTGAGCTCACGACGAAGCCCTCTCCCACAAGGGGAGAGGGAACTTTCTTCCGTACCCATCGAGGAAGAGGATAAAAATTGTCACGAATAAAACCCTTCCTATATATCATCATCTCCTGATAAATCCTACATCTCACCATCTGATTACGTTCAAGGCAAAATCATCATAGTATTATTAAATATCTTCAACTGATTCAATTGAATCATATTTTAGTGTATTTGTCAAGAAAAAATTTTGAGACTTTCCCGAATTTTCGGCTGAAGAAGCAAGTAATAGTTCTTTTAAAAATTGATTTGTTAGAGTTCCTCTGAAAAGGCCTGTCTGCGCAAACAATGCAGGCAGGAGGGACTCTACATGGATAAGAATTATAAGGATGTTGGGATTAAAATTGTTAAGACCCCTATTCCAAAGATCTGTGTTTGTCCAACTTGTGGAATGGAGCAGCCTTTTGTAAAAGACCGTGAACACTGGAAGAAGGTGAAGGACTTAAGCCTTGAGAAACCTATCTGCCTGTGCGGACACGCAGACAGGCTTTATGGTCTGTTCAGAGAATAAGTGCTAAATGTCTGAATCCTGCCTGTAGGAGAAAGAGCTTTGTCCTGCCAATTCCAGGCATCGAAAAATATCAGAGAGTTGCCTTAAGGGTCAAAGACGAAGCGCTGAATAAAAATATCCTCGACAATATGCCTTACTACAAAACCGCCTCCAGTCTACCTGTGCGGACACGCAGACAGGCCTTAGTCGTCTCAATACCTCTGGCAGCAAATCCAGTCTGGATCGCTGGAAACAGAGGGAAGCAGAACGATATAACTTCAAAGATATAATTGCACGGATTGGGTTTTCGGGAGTTCTAAGTATCGATGAATACAAGCCAAAGAGGGCTAAACACTATGACCTTATGGCTGCTGATGCAATAAAGTGGCATATCCTTTACTTAGAGACTATTCCTCTTTCTCCTAATAGAGCTGGCACTATTCCAAGAGGAGGTATTGAACAATTCTGCTGTCACCTGAAGGAGTTAGGGATTAATCCTTGGGCTGTTATCTTTGACCTATTAGCTGCATATCCAAAACAGGTAAGGAAGGTTTGGCCTCAGGTAATCATCCAACCTGTCTGCGTGTCCGCACAGGTAGATATGACTATTTTCATGTAATGCAGCAAATTCATAAGCACTTAAAGAATGCCTTACTTCATTTTAGACGACAGTTAAAGGGAAAGGAATTAGAGCCATTCCGACCTGTCTGCGTGTCCGCACAGGTAGACAGGAGTTATGGGAAAACAAATGGCGAATTCTTAAAAACATGGATAATTGGACAGCCAAAGACCATGAGATCCTCCCTGAACTAATTGAGTTCTATAGGGATACACCTGTTGAGGATATCCTGATTTTTAAAGAACAGCTCCATCAGATATTTAATGCCAGCAATAGCAAGGCAGAGGCTTATGCTAAGAGGGATAGTCTTTCTCAGGAGAAATGGTGGAGGAACTCATGGCACCTTTCTACCTGTGCGGACACGCAGACAGGAGAAAGATAATGGAGTTTTTAATGAGTTCCAGGTTTGAATATATGATTACCTACATGGATAACAAGCGTATCCCACGCTCTGGTAACATAGAGAATCTGATCTACCTGTGCGGACACGCAGACAGGTCGCCATCTGGAGGCAGACGGAATCTGCCTGTGCGGCACGCAGACAGGAAGGTGCGTCGTGGTTTTAAGACAGAGAAAGGCAAACAAAATCATCTGAAACTCTACCAGGTTAAACATTATCTGGACAACGAGTTAGCCGAAAATTCGGGAAAGATGACAACTCCTTGATTGATAACAATAAAAAGGTATTTTTAGCCGAAAATGTGGGAAAGTCTC
>JBFLZU010000003.1 GCA_040756155.1 Nitrospirota bacterium
GAAACATCCATAAGATTGTCTCGCAGAGAAGGAGCATTACTCTGCCAATCTCGTCTATAACGCCTTTTGTATGAGAACCGAGAAACCTTAGAATCTAACTCACCCCCTACTGAAAGAGCTGAAGCTCTGAAGTGCTGAAGTTACACTAAGGAAAAATTTTTTATTCTTTTTACTTCAGCTCGTTAGCCTTCAGTTCTTTTGATGTCTTTATGTCGGGATTTTGGGCATTTATATACACTCTGGGCACCCTGTAACTTATCGAACAGAGTACCTCATAAGAGATTGTTCCTGTTCTCTGTGCTATATCATCAGCAGTTATCTGTTCGTTTCCATGTTTTCCGATGAGGACAACCTCGTCTCCTTCTTTTACACCATCAATATCAGTGACATCGACCATAAACATATCCATGCAGATTCTTCCGGCAATAGGCGCCCTTTTTCCTCTAATTAATACCTCTCCGTTATTTGAAAGTAGCCTATTGTATCCATCCGCATAGCCGAGAGGTATACCTGCAATCAGGCTTTCTCTTTTTGTAATAAAGGTTCTTCCATAACTGATGCTTGTTCCTGTAGGAACACGCTTCAGGAAGATTACTTTGCTTTTGAGTGAAAGGACTGGTTTAAGGTCTACCCTTCTTCTGACTTCATTTGATGGGAAATATCCGTAGAGCATGATGCCTGGTCTTACCATATTGAAGAGTGCAGGCTCATAATCAATTATAGCGGCACTGTTTGCTGCATGATGAAGTGGGATGTCAATGCCATATTTTGAAAGTATATCCACTACCTCTCTGAATAGTTTGACCTGGAGATTTGCGTATTCCTTGTCTGCAAGGTCGGCATCAGCGAAATGAGTCAAAAGCCCTTCGATATTTATTGAGTTAAACCTACTGATTCTTAAAATAGCGTCTACAGCCTCATCCACCCTGAATCCGAGCCTCCCCATTCCTGTATCAACCTTTATATGGATATCTGTCTTTCTTCCGAGTCTGTTAGATATTTCTGAGATATGTCTTGCAGAGTCAAGGTTATATACCACAGGGGTTAGATTGTGGTGTATCGCTGATTCTACCTCATCGCGATTTACTCCAGTTAATATAATGATGGGTTTTGATATCTCTGCCTTCCTGAGCTCTATCCCTTCTTCGAGGATGGCTACACCAAAAGCCTCTACCCCGTCGGATTCCAGCCTCCTTGCTACAGGGATTGCTCCATGACCGTAAGCAGAAGCCTTTACCACAGCAAGTATCTCTCTGTTACCAATCATCCTTCTTACTTCTGTAAGATTGTGTGATAGTGCTTCAAGGTCTATCTCAGCATATGTGGGACGCATTTGCCCCTATTTTGCCTCTTCCTTCTTCTCTGGTGTTTCCTCTTTTTTCGGTGTGACATCTATCTCTGGTGGTTCACTGGTTGCCTTCTTGAAGTTGCTTATAGCCTTGCCTAAGCCTCTTCCTATCTCAGGGAGTTTACTTGCTCCGAAGATAACCAATACTATCACCAGAATTATCAGAAGCTCCGGTAATCCTATACCTCCAATCATATCCTCCTCCTATGATTGTCATTGCGAGCGACCAAAGGGAGCGTGGCAATCTGACACGCAGTGTCATTCTGAGCGAAGCGAAGAATCTCTATGAGATCCTTCGGGCTTTGCCCTCAGGATGACTGTTTTGCAGTCAGATTGCTTCGCACGTTGTGCCTCGCAACGACACTTTACTTAATGGGTTTGTACTCATTGCCATTTCAAGATCGTCCGGTGTATTGAGGTTCACAAATGACCTTTTTGATGGATCAAACCTCTCGATTTCATCTTCTTCTATAAATCTGACATTACATCTATTGAGAAATTCGGTGAGGCTCCGCTGCCTCGGAGTCTGGTTAACAAGAAGGCTCTGCTCCATTGCATGAAGACATTCTCTGGAATATATCGCATGGAGGGGTTCTATCGCCTTGCCGATTCTCGGAACTACTGCGTCATAATCACCAGTATTAGCAATCATATAAGACATTAACTCTTTATTTATGAAAGGCATATCACATGCAACAACAAAACAGAAATTCCCCCTTGCATTCAATAATCCTGAAAATATACCTGTAAGTGGACCCCTCAGATTAAAAAGGTCTCCAACAAGTTTTATCCTGTATTTTATAAAAAGTTCAGGGGTGTTAGTTACTATGATGACCTCATCGAATAATTCGTTGAATATGCGAATAGTCCTCTCAATAATAATCTCACCGTTCACCTCTAAGAATGCCTTATTAGTTGGCATTCTCCTGTTTTCTCCACCTGCAAGGATAACTCCTGTAAACCCCGCACCACGGCTTAACAGCCGTGGCTTTGGGGCATTACTCTTCGGGACTTCTATGCCATCCATCCGCGGCTTTATGGGACACCACGTGGGGTATCCCACTGTGGCACCCGTGGCTTTCTCGTGGTGCGGGGTAAAACTCTGCATGGCATAGCATATCAGAATATAAATTTGTTTGTCAATATTTGTAAAATCTTGACTTGTTTACCCTTAGACATTAGTATATAGATACCTTGCCGGCGTGGTGAAACTGGTAGACGCACCGGACTCAAAATCCGGCGGGGTTCGCCCCATGTCGGTTCGACTCCGACCGCCGGCACCAGAAAACTACAAGGAGAAAATGTTATGAATAGAGATTACGACATTAATGAACTTTCTAAGGAAGAATCGTGGAGGATGTTTAGGATAATAGGTGAATTTGTGGAAGGATTTGATGCCCTTTCGAAGGTTACCCCTGCAGTAACAATATTCGGTAGTTCAAGAGTTGTAGAAGGTGATTTTGCGTATGATGCTGCAAGGACAATAGCAAGAGACCTCGCCTGTAAAGGCTTCACAATCATAAGTGGTGGTGGTCCTGGTGTTATGGAGGCAGCAAGCAGAGGGGCGTCAGATGCTGGAGGAAAATCTGTGGGACTGAACATAGCCCTTCCAATGGAACAAACTTCAAACCCATACAACTCGATTACACTTAATTTTCATCACTTCTTTGTTAGGAAGGTGATGTTTGTTAAGTATGCAACAGCATTTGTCCTCTTACCAGGTGGATATGGCACACTCGATGAATTCTTCGAGACCATAACGCTTATTCAAACTAGGAAAATAAAGCCATTTCCTGTAATACTTGTTGGTAAATCATACTGGGGAGGACTTATAGGCTGGATGAAGACACAGATACTTGGTAATAGATATATATCACCAGAAGACATAGATATATTTACTCTGACCGATGACCCATGCGAGGTCGCAAGTATTATATGGAAATGGTATAAAACGAATAGTATTCCTGTCAGGTTAGAAAAGTAGAGATTCTTTATGGCGTGAAGAAAGAGGAAAGATCCAATGTTGCACATCGCCGAAGAAAAAGAAGTAAAGGAGGCTAAAAGTTTGGAAATTTTAGATGTTCGATTGGCTTGCTGCACTTTGCATAAAAAACGTCTCATAGAAGCATTAAAGCTCCTTTCTTCAGGTGAAAGGTTGGAATTCATTGCAGAAAATACCGAGACTTTTAAAAATCAGGTCCAAAGAGTTCTCGATACAGAGAATTGTAAAATAATAGAAGTGGACGATAAAAATGGTGAAAGCCGCATAATAGTCCAAAAGAATTGGAAGGCAAAGGATAACAATCTAAATGCTGAAGGTCAAACTACAAGAAGACTACCCTCCTGAGCCTGGTTGTTATCTCATTAGTAATCATTACTCACCTGTAGCGGTAGTGGTGCTTCTGACGGCACCTTACGGGAAACTACCAGCCGATGTAAATAGCCTTCCCATTGAGGCAGAAAGGCTGGTTAGGAGTGCCATAGATGTAGGTGCAGCCCTTTCGGGCACGCTCCAGACAGAGAATATCGGGATAGAGAAGATTGTGGCAAATATCGCTTCAAACCCAAATATCCGATACATTGTCCTTTGTGGGAAAGAGGGTGAGGGTCATTACCCTGGCGCTACCTTTAATGCCCTGATAGAAAACGGAATCAATGAAAAACGAACCATCATAGGCGCTCCCTCAGCTACCCCTTATCTTTTCAACATACCCATAGAGGCTATAGAGACCTTTAGAAAGCAGGTTACCCTGATAAATATGGTTGGGGAAGAAGACCCTGAGGCAGTAGCGAAGGCAGTCTGGTCCTGCTATCAGGAGGAACCTACAGAATTCAGAGGATACCACCTATACGACCCTGGGGCATACTCTGAGGAGGCGAGGTCATTTAAACTTGGCATGAAAGTGGCACACCCAGAAATGGTTGAGGAATGGGAGTTGGATGAAATTGTCAAGGATATTGAGGAGGGTAAAGCCCTCGAAAAAACAGGAGGTAAACCTATGGAAGAAAGGAGAGATGAGAGATCCAAGATTGATGCCTTCGTCAGCAAGCGTCTGATCAGGATTGCCGAGGAGATTAGAGATATTGCCGAGCTTTTGGGTCAACCTGCCTTGTCATTAGAAGAGAAGAGAATGCCTGTAACCCCTGCCGTAGCGGAGATAAGCCCCATAGTCCCCAAAATAAAGATTGAAGGAGATGAAGCATCCATTTACTTTACCAATCAACTGCGGGGGTACAATGCGGTCTTTGCAGCCTTCCATGCACTGAAAAACGATATGTGTGTTGCTGGACTTAACCTGCCACTGGCTGTGAATAAAGCGATTAAGAATCTTGAGAAACTCAAGAGAGACCTCGAGATTTCATCGATACCTGCTGAAAAGAAGAAAGAGATTGAATCAGGAATCGATGATTTCCTCAAGCAGACAGAAGAACTGCCGACAGAACCTGGCCCATGCCAGAAGACGATTGGGAATTGTAAAATTGGCACAGGCTGCTTTGCCTATGGAGCCTTAGACATACTTAAATTAATTACAGAGCCAAAGAGGTGAAAGGTGTCTATTTATTTTAAAAACCAGATTAGGGGATACAATGTTGTTATACCAACCTTACATGCTTTCTCTAAGGACATATGCAGGGATTGCATCGGTTTAGAGGGTGCTAAGACTAAGGTAATCAAGGGGCTTAAGAAATTTAAGATAGACCTTGAAAATTCTGACCTTTCTCAGGGGGAAAAGACAGAGATTGCTGCTTCGATAGGGAAACTTTCAGAAATTGCACAGCTAATAAATGTAGCAGAGGAGACCGCCTGTCAGAAGACCGCAGGAAACTGTAAGATTGGCACTGCATGTTTAGCATTGGATGGCGCCTTAGGATTAATGAAGCAGATAACTGAACCTGTAGTGGTCACTGCTAAACCAGAGGTGGTAGTTACCAAGACAGTGGATGTCAGGTCAGCATGTTGCCTCGATACCTTAGCAGCACCGATTAAAGATGCAATGAACGATATGAGGTCAGGTGAGGTCTTAGAGGTGATTATTGTTCCTGGGCTTAAGGACATATTTGATAAGTTTATTGAGCAGGAAAGGTGCACGATGATTGATATGTCCGAAAAAGAGGGAGAGATTCATTTTAGGATAACCCTCTAATTATCCTGTCCTTATTAGCAAGCAGTCCCCTTGTGCTGATGAGGATGTATATTTTACCATCTTCAGATAACAACTGCACCCTGTACCACCAGCCAAAGATTCTGAATAACATACCGAAGAAAACTGCGGTTATACCTATCCATAGAATCGGCTGGGCAGGGTCTTTTCGATAACTCAGGATAGATGATTCAGAGAAGTCCACCAGTCTGATGTTAACTCCCTTATATAATAATGGCTTATCTGTGCCTACCTGTCCAATGCTGAGCATTGGTGATTTCCCATCGGGGCTATAGCTGAGATCAATGTATGGATTTATTTTCTCAATCACACCATTCTTCTTATAAAGAACTCCTCTTTTAAGGACCCCAGTGAACCTCCCTGAAATATCAGGTATTTTAAATGGCTCCTCACCTTTAAGTTCGAGTTGATGGCTGTTTGCAATGAGTTTAAATGTTTGCTCGTATCCCATTAGGTAGAGTGTAACGCCCTTATATCTTAATGGATGGTTGACGAGTATCTCCTTTTCTTTGATTAGATTTTCTCCTTCGTATATCGCTACCCTGCTTATGTATCTTTTCGGAATAAGTTTAACCTCTTGAGAGAATTTCTCTGTCTTCCATCCGAGACCTATTGCGAGGCGAGAGAGTTTTGCTTTTGGATAATTGAGCTTCATGCCTTCTGTATATTCAGTTGAGAACTCCTTCAAGACAACCTCGAACCCTTCTTTTGATTTGATATTTATTCCGAGTTGACGGAGCATTCTGTTAAACCTTGTATCAGGGGATTGTGTATAAATTTGTTGAGGAGTCTGAGGCTTGAGATTTATTTCCTTTTCGAATGATAATAGTGCCGAAAGCATAAAGCCAGCGATAGAGATTACCATACCCAGATGATATATCCATGAAAGCCATTGATATGGCATCCCCTTTTCAAAGGTAATTATATTTTCGATCTTGTTTTTTATCTTGAATCCAGCATTCTGAAGCCTTAGCTCGACATCTGTTTTTGTTGCATTATCTATGAGGATAGTCCTCGGATTTGATCGTATATCTTCATATGAGATGGGTTTTCTCTTCATGGTGGCGTATCTCCTGAACCTTTCAAATATGCATACAGAGAGGTTTAATGTGAGTACTAAAGAAATGGCTATAAACAGTGGAGAAAAAAAGATGTAGGGGAATATAGTCCCGATTATATAAAAAACAATCATAAGACCGAGAAGCCATACCGATGTCCTCAGGGAGGAAAGCATTCTATATAGCCACATATTTCGGGATACCATTAGCATTCACCGCAGTTCCGTCATTCCCGCGTAAGCAGGAATGACCTAAAAACTAATCATTTTATTGAACAGCCTCATCCTTTTAAATTTGAATTTACGCTCAATATGCATGCATACTAGGTAAATCAAGCAGTTTTACGAGCCAGTTTACCCCGAGAAATGTCATTATCATACAGACAAAACCGAATAGATTTAATAGAGACGCTAACATTTCTCTCCATCCTTTTATCCTCATGGAATGTATGTAGATTGCATATACCGTCCATGTAGTAAGAGACCATGTCTCTTTTGGGTCCCACGACCAGTATCTTCCCCATGCCTCGTTTGCCCATGCAGCACCTGAGAATATGGCAAATGCAAGCAGAGGAAAACCGAAGAGCACCAGCCGGTGTGCATATCTGTGGAAGTCTTCCCTTACATCCTTTGACAGACCATAGTTATAGGCAGTCTCATCCCTCATCGGCTTGAATATGAGATATACGACCTCTACAGCAAAACTCACAACAAATACCGCATAGGCAGTAAATGCGACGACTACATGCCATTCATACCACGGACTCTGGAGTGCGGGTGGAAGGGGTGCGATCTCAGGGCTTCTTGTAAGAAGAGAATAAAGGCATGCAGATACCGCGATAAGAGAGACAATAATACCTGGCGTATAGATTTTATTCCACCCTTTTTCTATGAAGAGATATGTGATACTTGAAAACCAGGCAAACCATGAGAGGGTCTCATAAAGTGTCTGGAATGGTGGTCGTTCACCCTCGATGGTTCTAAAGGCGATAAGTAGCGTATGCAGAATAACCGTTATCCACAGGATGCCTGATGCAATTCTACCTGCACCTGAACGAGGAGCTAAACAGTGTGAAAGATATGCAAGGAAGCATATACTGTAGAGGATGGCAACCACCCAGAATAATCTGAGTTCGATGTGAAGCAAAAATAAATCCCTTGACAAATTCCCTTCCATAACGTATAAAAATACCCATCCATATGATTTTTTTCAATTGATTTTTTACAGAGCAACAAAAAGCCGACCATGAAGGTCGGCGCTAAGGTAAAAGAAAATTTAGCAAAAGGAGGGGGTAATTATGAGAAATAAATTAATCATAGGGATTATATGTTTTCTGGTTGCCCTGGGATTCATCCTGGCAATCAATGCCCAGACTGCACCAAAGGTACCTGCGAAAGTAATAATCGGCGATGTAGCATGTCTTTCTGGCACATATGCTAAAGCAGGGGAGCAAGCCTTTGGAGGTATAAAGGCAATCGTCAAATGGGTTAATGAAGTTCATGGAGGGGTTAAGATAGGTGGGAAGAAGGTTCCTCTTGGGCATAAGTACTATGATTCTGAATCTAAGAAGGAGGTTGTGACCAGCCTTGTAGAGCGACTGATCACTGTTGACAAGGTAAACTGCGTCCTTGCTCCTTATAGCTCAGGTCTTACTCTGGCAGGGGCACCGATTGCAGAGAAATATGGCATGCTTTACATGGACCATGGTGGTGCCAGTGACCGAATCTTCCAGCAGGGATATAAATATATCGTTCAGACCATTGGTCCAGGTAGCAGATACCATGTTGGCACACTTGACATGATTCATAAGATTGATCCTACAGCCAAAAGAATTGCCCTGGCATACGAGGATGACGAGTTCGCCAGAATGGTAATGATGGGTGCGGAGAAACATGCCGAAAAGCTTGGTTTCAAGATAGTCTTTAAACGCACCTATCCCAAAAAAGTAACAGATTTAACGCCACTCCTTTCTGACCTGAAGGCAGCTAAACCCGATATAGTGCTCGGTGGAGGACACTATGAAGATGGTCAGCTCTTCGGCCGACAGATGGGGGATCTGGATATTAATGTCAAGTCATTGTCGCTTGTGGCTTCTGCCACATTACCCGCTTACTACCCAGCCCTGGGTACTCTGGCAGAGGGAGTAATGGGACCTTCCCACTGGGAGTATGGGGTTACATATTCCCCTGAAGCGGCTAAGAAAATAGGTTTAGAATGGATTGGTCCCACCCAGGATGAGTTTGTGAAACTGTTTAAGGCGGCACTTGGGAAGGATATAATACCTGATTATCATGCTGCTGAGGCTGGAGCGGCTGTGCTGGCTTATGTATTGGGGATAGAAAAAGCTAATAGTATTGAACCAGCTAAGGTAAGGGCTGCCCTTGACAAACTTAAATTCATGTCCTTCTATGGAGCCTGGGATATCGACGAGACAGGTCTCCAGATTGGGCATTCCATGATAGACATGCAGTGGCAGGGGGGTAAAAGGGTTATTATATGGCCTCCAGAGGCTGCGACAGGTAAACTTTATTATCCTATGCCTACCATTGCTGAGAAGGCCAAAGGCAAGCTTGCTGTGCCTAAGTAAGAAAAGGGAGTCTTAGAGAAAAGAAAAGATTGAATATAACTTAACGATGGGAAAATTAAGGTCTTTTACGATAGAAAGTCTCGTCCCTGGTCCTCAATAGCCAGGGAGGAGACTTTTCTATTTAAATAAATCTCATGGAGAGCCGATGGTGGATTATAAGGAGAGGTAGACCATGATCTGGGAACAGTTAGCCGGAAATTTAACACAAGGGCTTATTCTGGGTGGGGTCTATGGCATGGCAACCATGGGGCTGAGCCTGATCTTCGGGGTTTTGAGGGTTGTTAATGTGGGACATGGCCCCTTCATCATGGTGGGAGCCTTCATTACCCTATGGATTTTCACCACTTTAAAATTATCTCCGGTAATAGCCATTCCTGTAGCTTTTATTATGGGGATGGCATTGGGATTCATCTTCTTTTATTCAGCCATGCGAAGACTGATAAAGGCGCCAGAGCTTGCTACTCTCCTGGCTACTTTTTCCATAGGTGTCCTCCTCGAAGAGACTGCTAAACTTATCTTCGGATCTGATTTTCAGGGTTATAACTGGGTTGTAGGTAAGATAATCCTTCCAGTAACAGTCTTGCCAATGAGCAAACTCTATGCCCTTATCGGTAGTGTGGTCATAGCCATATTCCTTTATGTCTGGTTCAATAAGACCAGGGCTGGGACGGCGGTGAGAAGTGTAGTTGAGGATAGCGAAGGTGCAAGGGTATGCGGGATTAATGTAGGCTGGGTCTATGCATTTAGCTTTGCCATAGGGATAGGCTTAACTGTGGCAAGTGGCGTTCTTCTCACCATGTTCATTCCGGTGGGTATTAATCCTTATATGGGGGGAGGATACACACTAAAGGCTTTCGTGATAGCGGTATTGGGTGGGCTTACATCACCCTATGGTGCCTTTTTTGGTGGTCTGATCTTTGGTCTTATAGAGAATGGCTCCTATACCTTATTTGCCCTTATGCCCGGGGTAGAGCCTTTTGCATTAACCCGATTTTTATCCTTTTTTATCCTGCTTCTGATTCTTCTGATCAAACCTACTGGACTTCTGGGGGGCAAATGAGAGCAAAGATAGTTAAATACTATCCTCTAATTCCTGTCTGCATGGCATATCTCATTTTGTTCCTGATAGGCAAAAATGTGCCAGGGATGTGGCAGCTTGTGGCAATGCTTGCTTTCTACTGTGCTATAGGTCAGGCTTTTAACATATTTCTTGGAATGACAGGTTATGTAGACTTTGGTTATGTAGCCTTTATGGCACTCGGAACCTATGGAATGGCATTGAGTATCTCGCATTTATATAAGTTCGAATGGCTTGGTATAGGGATTATAGTTATAGGTCTAATTCTTGCTTTGATTATGGCAGGTCTCCTCTCTATAGCAGTGGGTGCGGTTGCTCTGAGGCTTAGAGGAGCCTATTTTGCCATTGCAACTATAGGGGTGAATGAAGGGTTCAGATATTTTATTGAGGGGGCGAAGATATGGGGTGGCTCAGAGGGGATTATATTTTCTGGGCAGCTTACCCAAGCCTTTGGCAGAGAGACAGCCAGCATACTTTCCACTTTGTGGGCTGATGTCTTTGTGTTTATCATAGCCTGCATCGCTGCATTCATAACTATCTATTACATGAGGAGTAAGATAGGTTATGCCTTGACTGCTCTGAGGGAAGATGAGGATGCAGCTAAGGTGATGGGGATAAATGTCACCAAATACAAAATCATCGCTTTTATCACCAGCGCCTCCTTAGCTGGATTAATCGGGGCTTTTGCATGGGCTTTAAAACTGACCTATGTTTTTCCACCAGAAGTCTTTGAAATCCATTATACAGTGGAGTGTATAATTATTGTCCTGCTCGGTGGGGCGGGAACCCTTCTCGGACCTGTTGTAGGAGGGCTTATTTACGGCCTCTCCAAGTACTGGCTTACAGTCGTCTTGCCAGGATTTCAACTCCTCATCTTCGCACCGATCATCATTATCATTATTGTGGCATTTCCAGAGGGAGTTATTGGTGTACTGAAGCGAAGGGTAAAAGGGAGAGATTTGGAGAGGTTTATTGTATAGGCTGATTTTATGGCATTATTAAAGATAGAAAATATAACGAAGAGATTTGGTGGCCTCGTAGCTGTAAATAACCTGACTCTGGAAATTAAACCAGAGGAGTTAATCGCCATTGCGGGTCCAAATGGCAGCGGAAAAACTACCCTTTACAATGTTATCAGTGGAGTTTATTTCCCGGAAGAAGGAAAGATCATTTTTGAGGGTAAGGATATCACTAATCTGCCTCCATATAAAAGAGCTCCCCTCGGAATCGGGCGAACCTTTCAGATTCCAAGGCCATTTAATTCAGCAAGTGTAAGAGAGAATGTAGCAGTAGGTGCCATGTTCGGTACCATGAGTGGCAAGATTGGTGTGGATGAATCTCTGGAGATCGCTGACCGTTATATTGAACTCGTAGGGCTTTCGGCTCACAGAGACAAAGACGCAGGAGCATTAACACCTGTGGAGAAAAAACTGATGGAGCTTGCCCGTGCATTGGCAATGAAGCCCAAAATCCTCCTGATGGATGAAGTCTTGGCAGGAATGCATCCAAAGGACATTGATGGGATGGTTGCCTTTCTGAAGGAGATAAAACAGGAAGAAAAGATCTCTATCGTTGCTATGGTGGAGCATATCATGCGTGCGGTGATAAAATTTGCTGAGAGGGTAGTAGTAATGTATCAAGGAACAATACTGTGTGATTCGACTCCAGAAGAGGCTTTGCACGATCCGAGGGTAGTGGAAGTATATCTGGGGCATCCACCGGAGGAGAGAAATGCTTAAAGTTGAAGATCTTGAATCTGGATATGGGCCAATGCAGGTGCTGTGGGGACCAAGCCTGGAGATTAAAAAAGGTTCGATTACCTCCTTACTGGGTCCCAATGGGGTCGGAAAAACAACCTTGCTCAGAACTATCTTTGGTTCGATAGAACCCTGGAGCGGAAGAATCATCTATGAAGGAGAAAATATCACCCATCTACCTACCCACAAAAAAGTAGACCGGGGTGTTGTGCTCGTTCCAGAGGGTAGACACCTGTTTGTCAGCATGAGCGTCCACGAAAATCTCACTATGGGGGCATATCCCAAAGGGGCATTAAAATACATAAATGAGTCTCTTGAACTGGTATATTCTTTATTTCCCATCTTGAAGGAAAGAAACAGACAAAGGGCAGGCTCGCTGAGTGGTGGAGAGCAACAGATGCTAACCATAGCCAGGGCATTAATGACGAGACCTAAATTGATAATGCTCGATGAACCGACCCAGGGATTATCTCCGAAACTTGTGGGCGAGGTCTTTGAGACGGTCAAAAAGATGAAGGATGAGATAGGTTTGACTATACTCCTTGTGGAACAAAATGTTGATGCCTCTCTTAATGCCTCGGACTATATTTACATCATGCATGAAGGTGTAATAAAAGCCGAGGGGAACGTGGAAGAGATAAGGGGGTCACGGGATATAAGAGAGGCCTATCTTGGAATATGAGAGAGGTTCACATCTCAGAGATTACTGATGCTGTAAAAAAATTAAGTATAGATGCAAATTATAACCTCGGAGATGATGTCTTAAATGCCTTCAAAGAGGGTCTGAGAAAAGAAGAATCCCATATCGGGAAGACGGTTTTTGAGTCTTTAATTAAGAACGCAGAAATCGCCAGAAATGAATGCGTTCCTATGTGTCAGGATACAGGTTCTGCAATCTTTTTTGTGGATGTCGGACAGGATGTCCATATAAAAGGTGGAGGTCTTTCCGAAGCGATTAACGAAGGGGTTCGGCAGGGCTACAGAGAAGGCTATCTACGGAAATCAATCCGTGACCCGATTACCGGCAAAAACACAGGCGATAATACCCCTGCATTTATTAATTATGATATTGTTGCAGGGGATAAGATAAGGATTGTGATTCTTCCAAAAGGCGGTGGTTCGGAAAATATGGGACGTGTTACCATGCTTCGCCCTGCAGACGGAATTGAGGGAATCAAAAGATTTGTCGTTCAGCGCTGTATGGAGGCTGGTCCAAATCCATGTCCACCTGTTATTGTGGGAGTTGGTATTGGCGGTACTATGGAAAAAGTTGGTGTAATTGCACGGAAGGCTTTATTGCGGGAGATAGGCTCAAAGAATAAAGATCCTGAACTGACAGAGATAGAAAAAGATCTTGAAAAACGGATTAATAATCTTGGTATTGGTCCAGGAGGATTTGGTGGCAGGATTTATACGCTTGGAGTTTTCGTAGAAAAATATCCCTGCCATATCGCTGCCCTACCTGTAGCTGTGGATATAGGTTGCTCAGCCATTCGGCATAAAGAGATTGTTATTTAAGGATGTCTAAGACTATTTATCTAACTACACCACTAAAAGACAGCGATATAGAAAAATTAAAAACAGGGGATCAGGTTTTTATCAGTGGGGTGGTATTTTCTGCGAGAGATGCGGCTCATAAGCGGTTAATAGACCTTTTAGATAGAGGAGAGGAACTCCCTTTTGACATTAAAGGCCAAATTATTTATTATGTAGGCCCTTCCCCTGCAAAACCTGGACAAGTCATCGGCTCAGCTGGCCCTACCACTGCCTATCGAATGGATCCATATGCCCCGAGACTCATGGAGATTGGCATGAAAGGGATGATCGGTAAAGGAGCGCGGTCAAAAGAGGTACGAGATGCCTTACAGAGACATAAATGCGTCTATCTTGGAGCTATCGGAGGCGTAGGTGCCTTATTGTCAAAATATATAAAAAGTGTAGAATTAGTGGCTTACGAAGACCTCGGAACAGAAGCCATCGTGAGAATGGTGGTAGAGAACTTTCCAACATTCGTCATTAATGATATATATGGCAATGATCTCTATGAGCAAGGAAGGGAGCGATATAAAATAGAAAAGTAGAGTTTCAAATTTTTAATATCCTTTTCTTGATTATTTCGCTACATGCGGTATTTGATGTCGTAGGTGCTCGAGTTTCTTTCAAAAGAAAAACATTAAACTTTCTTAAAGTAATTTATTGAAAAACTGTTCAGTCCAGTCTTTATCATCTAAGAATAAAACATGCTTGTTAATGTATTCCTCTTTTGGTTCTGGACATGTCCTGCCTGCTATCAGCTTATTATATGGTGTGTCAGAAATGATAAAAGATTCCAGTATAATGTTAGCTTTTCCAAGACTTTTTTCTAACCCCTTGATGTCATACGATAATGTAATCTTCTGGTCATCTAAGCCTTTGGTGTGTTGTAAACCTTTTGGGTCAATGAATATGATTGTCTGTTTACTGCCGTGTTTTAGCCACATGATAAAATCAGGATAGAAACCGCTGAGATTAAAGAAACCCACTCCACTTTTAGGAAAGTTTCTTAAAAGATAAATCTCATACTTTTTAAATTTTTCTTGATTGATTTTTAAATATTCTTTCATATCTTTAACAAATTTTTTCTCACTTTTCTCAAGACCAGCAGGAGAAATCTTTTCTATCTTGTTACTTTGCAGGAGGATTGGCAAATAGAGATGTTTGTCAAAATAAACTCTCGGCAGTTCATCAGATTCTTTTTTAGTTAATTCATCTAAGTTTTTTGCTAATTCTTTAATTTTTCTTATTAAATCTTTATTGATTGGTTTTCCTTTCTCATCAGTTTTCTTAATATGAACAGTATAAGAATACTGATCCCCGCTTTCAGATATAAAAAGTTTTAATTGCTTTGGTGTTACAGTTTCGTATTGCATATGTTTTGTCTCAAACCGCTTTGCGTATTTTCTATAAAAAAGATCTAAATATTTTCTGATGATTAAGATAGCGATTTCTTCTATTCGTCTTATATCTTCTTCATGTCTTGGCTCTAGCACCTGAGGAAGGGCTAAAATCCTGTATCTGTCTGACAAAAGCAAGGCTTTCAATTTGTATCTGTTTAAAATCAGATTCCAATATCCCTTTGCAATCTTAAAATAATAAATCTCATTCCATATCTTTTCCCAGTCAAGCAGTTCTATAATATCTTCTGATAATATCACTCCCTCAACTTCGGCTTTTAGTTCTTCTGTTTTTATTCCTTCTTCCCCTTCTTTTCTCTCTTTTGCTACATATACTGATACCTTTGGCAGAAGGTCAAGAGTAAAATGTATCTGGTTATCAATTTGTAGCTGTAAAATTTCATCTTCCTCAAACCATTTATTTTCATTTTTGGCAAGCGTATGAAGCGTTTTCCACTTTTCCTCATATTGCGGTTTAACCGGTATCTCAATTGTCTCAAACTCCACTTCTTCTTTTCTGATTGCTTCTAAGAATTTATTCAAGTAATCCGCTTTAATGCCATAGATATTGAGCATCTCTAAAAATTGAACCGAGGTTTTTTCACCGCTCCTTTTAAGTGTCATCCCTTTGCCTTTTAGTCTTACTCCTCTGCCAAAAAGCTGAATAATCTGCGGACCCTGACCTTTACCAATATTCAGAAGTCCCATAGAAGAAACCCGCCATGTGTCCCAACCTTCAATAAACTTTTTTGAACCAATTAGGATATTAATCTGTGCACCTTCTTTTTTAATAGCATCAAAAAGAGAGCCTGACACAGCGTCTTGACCAACAGATATTCCCTTTTTCTCCAGCTCTTTTTTAAAACCTGAAACATCGCCAATATTGACAACTCCAAAGTAATCATTCTCACCAACTTTTAAGCCAAGTTCTCCTTCTGCATTCTTTAGCTCATGAACACTAAAACTCCCTTTTCCTCCAAAGACCTTTTTATACAGGTTATCAAAACTAAAACTCCTACTTTTAAGATACCCAAATTTGTTTTCAAATACATCCTCATCGTTGTCATTCTTTAATCCTGTTTTGCCTTCTAAAAGATCTTTCACCTTCTTACTGCACCATTTTTCATGCTGTATGGCTCTTTTTAAAAACTCTACAATCTGAATAACATCGGATTCCTCTTCTTTTCCTGTAACCGTTGTTCCAACAAAGATCCAGAGCGGTTTTTCAAGGTTATGCTCTATTGCTAAACCTTTACTCTCTCCATAGGCAAGGATTTGTTCATAAAAAGACAAAAGATTTGCTATAAACATTATCTCCTGAAACTCTTTATCAGGAACTTTTGTATCCTTAACATTAAGCACCGCAAAGTCTTTGCCGTAGCCATCAAGATAAAAATACTTGTATGAATAATCAAAAATGATTGACTTGGCATACTCTTTAAGTGTTTCTTTATTGCCCTCGCTTAAAATCTGCCCGAAAGTGGCACTGTATTCAAATACAAATCCTTCTTCTGCAAGCTTATCCCTGAGTTTTGCCCACTTCTGCTCTTCTGACTTTTTGCCCTTATGCCCTTCATCAACAAAGACGAGGTTTTTCCCTTCAAATACATCAACTGGCAGGGTGACGCCTCCTCCTTTTTTCTCTTCCACCAGTTTTGTCATTTCCAGAACTAAAATTTCCTGACTGCCGATTGTTATCCCAAGACTGCTTAAACTGCCTCCGTAGAGGTTGCAAGGAATGCCGCTTTTTTGCAGTTCTTCGTAATGCTGTCTGGAGAGCCCCTCGTTTGGTGTAATCAAAATGATATTGTCAGGAGTGAAGAGCTTATAATAAAAAAACTGGTGGTAGTTTATATGCATAATCAGGGTCTTGCCAGAACCTGTTGCCATCCAGAAGGCAAGCTTTTTAAAATCTTCTTCTGTGAATTCGTCAAGGAGTTCAATATCCTGGTCTTGACTGTATGTTCGTAAGAAATCATTTACCTCATACAGAAACTCAATTTTTCTATTTTTCAGGTTATCAAGGATAATCTCTGTGAGAAGAATTGCAAGATATTGGAAATATTTTAATGAAACAGGCTCACGCCTATAATTGATTTTGCGTACATAAGATTGAATATTTTCGTCGTACCTGAGAAGTGTATTTTCTGATAGGGCATCTTTATTTAATCCCTCAAGGGAACGCAGGACATTTACAAAATAACTCCGACCGTCGCTGTCATATCCGGTATCAACATCCTTTGATTTTCCCTGCAAATCTTTGAAATCAATTATTCCAAAAAGTGAAAGAAGGTATTTGTTTAAAACGAGGTATTTTTCTATGTTCATTTCAATTCTTTTTCTAAATCCTCTGAAACCTTCATTATCATTGGCTTTAATCTTGGGATTTCTTCTTTTACAACAAGCCATACTGTCTCAAAATCCACAGTAAAGTACGCATGAATGATTTTATCTCTCATTCCTGCCATGTCACGCCATGGGATAGACGGATATTCATTTCTTATCTCGTCAGGTATGTTTTTAGTTGCTTCTCCGATAACTTCAATGCATCTTATAACCGCATCGCAGGTCTTTTCTTCTTTGAGAAACTCTTCAAAGCTGAACCCTTTGGTATGCCCTTCTGCCCTTTCCATATATTCAAGAATGTCATTGACGTAGAGTTTTACGCTCCTTTTCATACAGGAACAGCCTCCTTTAAGATGTACTCTTTCAGTTCTTTGCGAATATTTTTTTTGGGAACAACATCAATTTTGACTCCAAGAACATCAGAAAGATAATTTTCAAGAGAAACTATCTGAAGCAGGCTTACAGGCTTTTCAAACTCAACTAAAATATCTACATCGCTTGTCTCCTTTTGTTCTTCCCTCACATATGAACCAAAAATCCCGATCTCTGTAACGGAATATTTCTCATATAATTTGTTTTTATGTTTAGCAAGAGTTTCCTTTATTTCCTCAAGATTTTTCATATTCTCATCCCTCCATTAAGTTCTTAAGTTCAGGCTCAGTATATCGGATCTCTACTGTATATGTGCCAAATTTTGGAGTCAAAATGCTCTGTCCATTTACATAAACAATATGCGGCGTACATCCCGTATTTAATACGGGATCAAGTTCCTGAATGATAAACTCTTTATCCTTTTTGAAATCCTCATCACTCCAGTTATCATCGTATTCTCTCCAGACGATGGCTATGTCTTTTCCTTCTTTCTCGCCGAGAATGAATAAGTACTTTCTTTGATTATGCCTCGCCTTTATCTTTTTCACCTTTACCCCAAGCAAATAATTAAAAGTCTCAGGTATATCAACAAGCATCTCCTGAGGCTCTCCTATTTCTTCAGGATTTACCCTGAGCTTGTAAGAGAAAGGATTTAGTTTTTCAATGTTTAACAAGCATGTATTTCCTCTTGTTTCATAATCAAGAAAGTATTTCAAAAGATAATCCTCGCCAAATTTCAATTCTGCTTGCTCATTTGGGGTGAGTTCAATGTTATCAAGGGTGTCTTCGTATTGTTCAAGAATCTGGTATTTGAAAAATCCGCCACCCTTGTAGTCTTTTTTTACTTCTTTGCTAATTCCTGATTTATCGTATGCCAAAACCTTTTTCATCCGGGGCAAAACCACGGTGTAGAAATGTTCCCCCATCTCTATGCCAAGCCATTTTCTCCCGAGTTTATGTGCAACTGCTGTTGTTGTACCACTTCCTAAAAAGAAATCCATAACTAAATCGCCTTCGTTGGATGTGGATTCTATGACACGCTTTAGGAGGATTTCGGAATTTTCTGTGGGGAAGTTCCAATTAAAAGAGTAACCATAAAAGCCAGTCCAATCATCTGTAAGAAAAATGTCTTGCGGTTTTAACATCTGAGGATTGCCAGTTTTGCTAAATCTTATTTTACCTTGCTTTTCCAATTCATTGATGATTTCTTGAGGAGGATAACGTCTTCCTTTTCTTGGTAAAATTTCCTTACTTAAAAGTATCCTTGCTCTGGAAACGGCATTTCCATCTTCATCGTATTTGACATTTTTTGGAGAAAAGAGCTTAAGCATGTTATGGGGAATGATATCCCACTTTTCACCTTCCATATCAATAGAACGCCATTCCTCTTTCTCTCTATCTTCGGTGATATGGTGAAAATAGACAACATCATTATTTTTAGAGTAAAGTAAAATAGAATCATGCCAAGATGGGAATGTTCTTCCTTCTGTTTTCATGCGTATAGATTTATTTACAATAATCTCATTCCTAAAATTCCCCTCCTCAAAAATCTCATTCATTAAGGGTCTAACAAGCCAATTTCCATTATAATCGCATCTAACAAATATGCTTCCCCTATCACTCATCAAATTCCTTGCAAGCCTTAATCTATTTTCTAAAATGCTAATCCAGGTAGAATCTTTATATTTTACATTGTAGAGATAATCTGCATCTTGTTCTTTGTTAAAAGGCGGGTCAATATAAATCGTCTGGACTTTTTCCTTGTATTTCCTCAAAAGCAAATTCAATGCCTGATAGTTTTCGCTTTTGATAAGTAAGCCATCTAAAAGCTCGTCTAAATCTGCATTATCAGTAAGCATTTCAAGAAGTTTTTCTTTGAATTCCTGGCTGAAGTATTTAGTATCAATTGGAAGTTTTTTATTCTGGATTCCTGCTGGAGTTTTACCCCGCACTTGATACGGGGCAGGAATGACATGCTCTATGAATCCTAACTCCTTCCACTCCTTTAACTGTTTCTTATTCTTCAAAATCTCATTATGAAACTCCTCAGGCACACGGTCAGTCGTTATCACATACTCAGTCTTCAGGACAAACTTCTTCTTCTCCCATAATCTTTTCTGGAAATCCTCAATCTGTGCAAGAAAATCAATGATGTCTGCTCCAATCTCTTTAACTACTTTTGCTCGGGTGATGTGTTTGTCAAGAAATCTTTCCTTCTCAAGCGTTTCAATTGATAAAACCTCTGCCTTAATGAAATAATCCATTTGTTCAGAAAGAAATCTTCTCAGGTTTTTGTGGATGAAATAATCCTTCGTGTTTTTGGCAGTAAATCTTGAGAGTTGATAAAGAAGGGTAGGCTTTTCAGTTCCCTCGCTTTTGCTCGGGACAGGTTTATATTCTTTACCTAAAAGTGTTTTTAATGTGGCGTCTTTAATTCTTTTTAAAATTTCTTCATAATTCTTTGAATTAATTTTCTCCTGTTTTGAGGTGTTGCTTCCGCCTTCTACTCCATAATGTTTTACTTCTTTGTCAGTGAGCTCCCGATACTGAAAACGGATGATTAAGGTGTTCTCATCTGAAAATACACCTTTTGTCGTCATCCCTTTCTTTTTTTCTGTCATTCCTGCAGAAGCAGGAATCCAGAGACTTGAATCTACTGGATTCCCACTTTCGTGGGAATGACAAACAAAAGCTACAGGCATTTCGTCATCAAGTATAAAAAATCTCTCTTTTGTCGCCTTATTAGAGCCGAGTTCTTCTTTTGCTGAGACAGTACGAAAGGTGATTTTGAAAGATTTGCTTACATCAGCATAAAAGGTATAATCACGAAAGAGAAGCCCTGTTTTTGTGTAATACTGCTCGTTGTTTGCCCAGTAAAGTTTTACTTCTTCGCCATTAGAGGGAATTGCATATTTATGTCCTTTTATTGAGTATCGGTATTGTGGGACAAAATCGCCTTCTTCATAAAATCTTGAAAAGAAATTATATAAGTCATTGAAAACCCGAAGCCTTATCTCATCAATTAAGACTATCTCATCTTTTTGTGCCTTTATTAAGAGATAATCTCTGCCAACAGGCGTGTCTTTAAATTCTTCTTTAAGTTCACCAGTGGGAGTAAATGCATTCTGCCCCAGCATTTGAATGACTTTTTGTTTTGTCTCCTCAAATGTCTGGTTAATATTTAACAGCCGTTCATCTTTATGTTTGGCAAAGGCAATTTCAACTTTGTTTTTCAGGTCTTCATTGATAAATTGCTCAATCCGTTCTCTCTTGTAATTTAAAATACGGTAGATTCCAAAATCTAAGTCAGATACCTCAAATTGGAATATCTCACGCAGTAGCGATTGGAATTTTTCAATGGAATCCATAGTATGGTAATTATATTTGATTTTTTATTTTTTATCTATGCAAAAGTTAGCTTTTAAATTAAGATATATTACACAAAATGACATATGGGCTATGGAGGACTTATTTCATTTGAATAACATTAGATTTTTCGGTTACAGCCCTATTTTCCTGTATAGACCTTGAAAATCAACAGAAGCGAGGAGAATCTCTCTTGCTCTCGTGACCTTTCTTTCTTCCCGTATTCTTATCTTACCGAGAATCCCTTCTATCTTTTCAACGGTTGTAAAGGTATCATCCCTCACACTTATTATAGGGACCTTAGCAGTTTGAGCCTTTCCAATAATCACATCATTTGGAAGCATGTCACCTGTGAGTATGAGACACCTCGTTGATGTTTCTAACGCAGCAAGCTGGATATCTGCTCTGTGTCCTCCTGTTATGACCGCCTTATTCGGTATCCTCCTGAAGTATCTTAATGCGCTGTCAACATCCATTGCACCTATAGAGAAGTTTTCAACAAATTCTTCCATATATTCCTCTCCTGTTACGACCTTTCCGTTTAGGACATCGGAGAGCTGTTGAACGGTAATTGAGTTAAGCAGTTTGTCCTGCGGTATCACACCGAAGACCTCGATGTCCCTCTTTTTCAGGAATAGCGCTATCTCATCACGAACATACTGAAGACTGCTCATAGGAACCTTATTTAAAATTACCCCGGCGAGTCTTTTACCGATAGACTCTTTAGCTGCGAGCAGACAATCTATGCAGACCTCATCCGTGTATCTATCAACTATGATTACCTTAGCATCGAGTTTCTTTATAAGATGAAGACCTGAGATTTTCATAGAATATCCTTCATAGAGTCCTCCGGCACCACCAACAAGCACAATATCCTTTCCGTCTTTTATGGTATTGTATGCCCCAATTACCTTCTCTTCCATATCTTCTATCTTTTCATGCAAGGCATCTCTGTAGAATTCAAATGTAAGAACCACAGGACATATCACCTTTGCAGGTTCTTTGAGATCAAGAACCTTCTTCATAAACTCTGCATCAGAGTCAACTATGCCATCCTTACTTTTTACGGGTAGACGTCCCATGGGCTTTATGTATCCAACCCTGTAGCTATCATCTTTAAGCTTTAATCCCATCCCCATTGTTATCAGGCTTTTGCCTGAATAGCCTGAGGTTGAACCAATATACAATGTAACCATCTCAACTGCCTCCTTCCAGTATTATTCTTGCATCCAGAATCACCGAGCCTTCTCCCTCCTGTTTTACAATGAGTGGATTGATATCGAGCTCTATAATATCAGGAAATTCTACCACGAGTTGCGATATTCTCAAAACTCCCTCCTCGATGGAGTTCACATCTACAGGTTTTTCCCCGCGAACCCCTTTCAAAAGAGGGTATGACCTTATCTCCCTTATCATCTCTGAGGCATCTCTTCTACTGAGGGGGGCTATCCTGAATGATACATCTTTGAGTATTTCAACATAAATACCACCGAGTCCGAACATGATGACATGCCCAAAATTTGGATCTACACTTATACCGATGATAAACTCCTTTCCTCCTGCGACCATCTCTGAAACAGATACCCCACGGATGTATACACCAGGCATGAATTTCTTTGCATTGGTAGTAATCTCAAAGAATGCATCTTCCACAGCTTCAGGTGTCTTTAGCCCAATTTTAACCCCACCAACATCGGTCTTATGGAGGATATCTGACGATGATACCTTCATTACTACAGGATAGCCAATACCATCAGCAGCCTTTATCGCCTCTTTTGATGTTGTGGCTAAGAGACTCACTGGAAAGTTGAATCCGTAACACTCAAGTATTTTCCTTACATCCATCTCTTCAAGTATGTACTGTCCTCTTTCTCTCGCACCTTTTAGTATTCCTTTGACAGTTTCTCTGTCAACATTAAATTCAGGGATAACTTCTTCGGGTCTGTTTTTCCAGTCGTAATATTCTGCCATCTTTTTGAATGACCTGACCGCTGGCTCGGGGTAAGAGAAATTCGGTATATGATTTTCTTTGAGAACTTCCACACCCCTCCTTACACTTTCTTCACCCATGAATACTGCGAGTATCGGCTTCGAATCTATACTGAATGCGCTGATAACCTCTATTGCGGTCTCCTCAACATTTATGACCGCCTGTGGTGTTAGTATTACAAGGAGACCGTCAACATTTGGGTCTTTTACTACTCTCTGAAGGGCTACACGGTATCTCTCTGAGGTTGCATCTCCAATGATATCAATTGGATTGTACAGTGAGGCATTCTTTGGTAATATAGCGCGGAGATCGTTTATCGTCTCTAAGGTAAAGGATGAGAGGGTAATTCCCGATTTTTCGGAGGCATCAGCAGCCAAGATTCCTGGACCACCTGCATTGGTTACTATCGCAAGTCTGTTACCTTTTGGTAATGGCAGGGTTGAGAATGCCTTTGCGAGTTCGAATAGTTCCTCAATACCATTTGCATGGATGATACCTACCTGTCTGAATGCAGCATTGAATATACCTTCAGAACCTGATAATGCACCTGTATGTGAGGATGCCGCCCGAGCACCTGCTGCAGTTCCACCTGATTTAACCATAATAATAGGCTTGATTCTGGTTGCCTTTGAGACAACATCAAGAAACCTCTTACCATCCTCAACGCTCTCTATATACCCTAATATCACAGATGTCTCCGGATCCATAGAGAGGTATTCTATGAAATCTATCTCGGTAAGATCTGCCTTGTTTCCAAGACTTATGAACTTGGAGAAACCTATTCTATTTCCTATCGCCCAGTCAAGCACAGCGATTCCGAGGGCACCTGACTGTGAGAAGAAGGCAATCCTTCCTTTCGGAAGCATTCCGGCAGCAAATGTGGCATTCATGTTTGCAGATGTATTGATGATTCCAAGACAGTTTGGACCGAGAATCCTTATTCCGAGTTCATTCGCCCTTTCCTTGAGCTTCTGTTCAAGTGCTGTGCCCTCCCCACCTGTCTCTTTAAATCCAGCAGATATTATAATTACAGAGCCTATTCCTTTATTCGCGCACTCTGTAAGTTCATCGAGAACGAACTGAGACGGTATAACTATTACTGCAAGATCAATATCGGAGGGGACACCCGTTACTTTTGGGTATGCCTTCATGCCGAGTATCTCTGATGCCCTGGGATTTACAGGAAAGATACTGCCTCTATATCCAAAACGATGGAGGTTGTTGAGGATGCTATATCCGACCTTCTGCGGATCTCTGGATGCCCCGATTACTGCTATAGATTTCGGGTTAAAGAAATTCTCAAGCATGGGTTATTTCTCTTAAAAACTTTGCACTATCTTCGGGGAGGGAGGTGTTTATATACATGCCTGAGCCGAGTTCAAAACCGGCTGCCATTGAAAGTCTTGGAACTATACTGAGATACCAATGGTAATACTCTGTTTGTGGTTCTTTCGGAGAGTTAGAGCGGATGACATAGTTAAAGTCAGGATTATCAAGCCCGTAGTAGAATTTTGCGAGGGTTATTTTAAGATTAATTGCAAGGTCCTTTATCTCCTCATCTGTAATCATTCCGAAAGAGGTGGTATGCCTTTTAGGGAAGATCCATGTGTGAAACGCAGAGAGTGCTGCATAGGGAATGAATGTGACAAAGTGTTTGGTCTCATAGATAATCCTCACCCTATCTTTCATTTCCTCTGCAAGCGTCTTACATATAAGGCATTCCCCAGTGTTGTCAAAATACCTTACCATCTCTTCTATCCTGTATCTTACCTGAAATGGTGTTACAGGTGTTCCAATGATCTGGGAGTGAGGATGTTCAAGCGATGTGCCAGCACCTTCACCGTGATTCTTAAAGATAATAACATGTTCTATTCTCGTATCATCGTGGATCTCTAAAAACCTCTGTTTATATGCCCTTATTATTTTTTCTACCTGTTCGACTGGTAGCAGCGCGATGGTCATGTTATGTAGTGGTGTTTCGATGAGCACTTCGTGTGTCCCGACACCAGCAACAAGCCTTTTAAGGCCATCTGTCTTTCTTGTCCGTTCTCCTTTTCTCGAAAGTGCAGCGAACTTATTTGGCACTACCCTGATTTCCCAGCCATCCTTACCCTGGATTCTGTATATTTCATCAGGTGTTTTTGATTCATTTCCTGGGCAGAAAGGACAGGTCTCTGAGTAGAGCGGTAGTTTCTTTCTTACAACGGCCTTCTTAAAATCCTCTGGCCTCTTAGCCCTCTCAGTAGCAATAATCACCCATTCCCTTGTGACGAGGTTTAATCTAATCTCTGGCATAACACCTCCTACCCTTCGCTTTTTGTCATTTTAGCATAATAATTTTTCGTAAAGAAGTTTTTTTGACATGAAGCGTGGTGCGGGGTTTACTTTTTCGAATTCGAATTCGAAAACGTCGAAAAGGTCATGGCATTTGGTCATGGCATTTGTTTGCTTGACATTGCAGTTTACAACGTGATACTATTTTGAAATAAAAACTAATCATTTTATATGAGGGATAAAATACTTAAGAGTCAGATAAGAGATTACTTTAAAGTAGATAAGGAATTAATTATCATTTTCCTCCTTGTTGCTATGACGGGATTTATCTTCTTTTTTGTGTCAAACCAGAGAGCCTTCTTGAATTTCTTTTATCTTCCTGTGCTTATTGGTGCTTATTTTTTTGGCAAACGCTACGCCACCCACTCAGCAATATTGTCAATAATTCTGGTTTCTGTAGTTGCTCATGTTTATCCGTCAACCTTTGCCTTTTCTTCTAACGATGAATTATATAAATGGCTTGATATTGTTACATGGGGAGGATTTCTTTTTATTGTGGGATACTATATGGGGCTTCTCTTTGAAAAGAAGGAAGAGACTAAAAAGGAAATAAAAATGACCTATCGGGGGATTATTGAGATGCTGTCCCTTATAATTGATTCGGTAGACAAACAGACCCAGAGCCATTCATACAGGGTTTCTGTTATTGCTGAGATGATAGCACGGGAGATGAGATGCCCTGAAGTTGAAGTGGAAAATATACGAATTGCAGCATTGCTTCATGATTTGGGTAAAATGGGCGTCAGTGCCGAGATACTCCACAAGATTGGGGGTTTGTCTACTCAAGAAAGGGAGGATATGAAGATTCATGCCACACTTGGCGCGGATGTGCTTAAGCCTGTTGGCGGAAGGGTATTGCAGCTTTTGCCGCTAATCCTGCATCATCACGAAAAATATGATGGAAAAGGATATCACGGCCTGATAGGAAAGGGTATTCCCCTTGGAGCAAGAATTATAGCAGTTGCCGATGTTTATGATGCACTTACCACTGATCGTCCATATCGCACAGGGCTTTCGCCACTGCAGGCGAAAAATGAGATCGTGGCAAATGCTGGAACACACTTTGCCCCCGAGGTGGTAGAGGTGTTTGACTCCATATTCCAGAAACTGGAGTCTGAAATCCCGATGCTTCCAACAAAATTAAACCTTTAAGCAAAGGGGGGCTTTTGGTTTAAGGTAATGTTTAAATACAGATGGAGGTCTAAATGGCATCTAAAAAGATAGGGGAACTTCTTGTAGAAGCAGGGCTTATTACTAAAGAAGAGCTGGATACTGCCCTTACTGCCCTTAAGGAAAGGAAAAAACAAAAAGGGAAAAGGCTGGGAACCATGCTGGTTGAAAGGGGGTTTGCCACAGAACTGGATATTGCCCAGACCCTGGCGTTTCAGCTTAATATACCATTCATTGACCTCAATACTGCTGTGATAGACCCTGAGGCGATTAAACTTGTGCCAGAAAAACTTGCAAAAAAACATGTTGTTATCCCGCTCTACACAGAAAAACGGAATATCTTAAAAGTTGCCATGGCAGACCCACTGAACATTGAGTCCATGGATGATATAAGATTTTCCACCAACTATGAATGCTCACCAATGGTTGCCACACAAACAGATATCCTTACAGCCATAAAGATCCACTATCATTCTTCTATACCGATAGAAGAGATTGTGGGAGATATGGTAAAGGTAAAGGAAAAAGAAAAGTTTATAGAAGTAGTCCCTGAAGTGAAGCTCATCGTGGATAAAGAGGATATGTTAAAGAAAAGCGAGGCGCCACCCATTATAAAAATGGTAGATTCCATAATAGTCCATGGCGTAGAGAACAGGGCAAGCGACATACATATAGATCCTCAGGAGCGTACAGTCAAACTCAGAGAAAGGATAGATGGACTCATGACCGATGTGATGGAGGTACCAAAGTGGATGCAGGGAGCTGTGACATCAAGGATAAAGATAATAGCAAAGATGGATATCTCAGAAAGGAGAATCCCACAGGATGGAAGAATCCAGGTGAGGATGGAAGGCAAGGATCTTGACCTGAGGGTCTCCACACTACCCACTCAGTTTGGTGAAACGATAGTAATGCGTATCCTGGATACAAAAGCCACAACCCTCACACTGGATAAGATCGGGCTTTCCCCACACGCAAAAGACAGGGTAAAGGACATCATAGAAAGACCTCAGGGCATAGTCATTGTCACAGGACCCACTGGCAGCGGAAAGACTTCAAGCCTTTATGCAATGATTAGCCATATTAAAACACCAGAAGTTAATATTATTACCCTGGAAGACCCTATTGAATACAAGCTTGAAGGGGTAAATCAGGTGGCAATCAATGACAAGGTTGGACTTACATTTGCATATTGTCTGAGGTCAGTTTTAAGGCAGGACCCTGATGTGATATTTTTAGGTGAGACGAGGGACCATGAAACGGCCGAGATAGCCCATCAGGCATCCGTCACAGGGCATCTTGTATTTACAACACTCCATACCACAGATGCGGTATCAACAGTCACAAGACTGAAAAATATGGGGATCCAGCCATACCTTATTGCATCTGCCTTAAACGGTATTGTTGCCCAGAGGCTTGTAAGAAAGATCTGTGAGTCCTGCAAGGAATCCTATAACCCCACAGACGAAGAATTAATCAGGGTTGGCATAAAGGCAAAAAAGGGGGATAGACCAAAGCTCGATTTCTACAGAGGAAGGGGATGCGACAACTGTGGTAAGGACGGCTACAAGGGGAGAATTGGCATATTTGAGGTGCTGGTTGTGGATACCAAGATAAAAGATATGATAGTTTCTGACGCATCTGAAGATGCTATAAAAAAGGTGGCTATTGCCAGCGGTATGGTTCCAATGCATAAGGATGGAATAGCAAAGGTAGGGCAGGGGTTAACCACCCTGGATGAGCTTCAGCGGGTGATATTTGCAAAGGAAGAGGAGAGGAAGCAAGAGATAATAACCAAACTCTGCCCGAACTGCGCCCAGGTTATAGATAAAGAATTTTCCAAATGCCCATATTGCGGCTCTTCAGTTATTCTCAACTGCCCATCCTGTGGTAGAGAAAGGAATCCTGACTGGAACTACTGTCCATACTGCAGCACGGAATTCAGTTATTCCAGTTTATTTACCGGGATGGGGTAAACCCCGTTAGAATGGCGGGGCTTTCTAACGGGGTAAACCCCGTTAGAAAGTTTTTCGTTCAAACTCTCTGTCTTTAGCCCTTCGTGTGTGGAGATTATATCTTCCTTTCCAAAAGAAAAATAGAACCGTGAGGCTGTCCCAAAATTCGCTTTTTGTCACCCTGAACTCGTTTCAGGGTCTCGTAACGGCTTGATTTTATTAGATGCTGAAATAAATTCAGCATGACAATTATGCTATTTTATTAGTTTTGGGACAGCCTGCCGTCCCCTTTTTACTTCAGTTCTTTTGTTTTAATAGATGCGATCTTTTATTAAGTAGTTCTTGACAGATATTGGTAGGGTGGCTAAAATCCCTCCAATGTTAAGAATAGGAGAGATACGGTTTGCAAACTGCACGCCGATATTCTATGCACTTAAGAAATACCATGATTGCTCAGGGTATAAGTTTGTAACAGGTGTTCCATCTTATTT
>JBFLZU010000004.1:0-4060 GCA_040756155.1 Nitrospirota bacterium
ATATTACTAACCATTACTATGTCCCTATGATTCTCACTGATGAAGAAAAGATAGACTATATAACCCATATAATTAAAACCCAAAGCGAAGTAAAATTTGTTAGTGACTTAGAAGATTACTTGAGCGGGAATGGAAATAAATTTAATGAGTTTGATTGGTGGTTTTTTAGTAAGTTGGATGAGACTCTGGACGAAGTGTATATCCCCTACTATCATCCTGATAGTAATAGGATTAGCAAATTTAACCCGGATTTTATATTTTGGCTTAAGAAAGGTGATAATTACTCTATTGTTTTTATTGACCCAAAGGGAATAAAGCACACTGATTACATGCATAAAGTGGATGGGTACAAAATGATATTTGAAGAAGATAACAGCAAACCAAGAAAGTTTGAATTTAAAGATTTAATGGGAAGAGTTTATACATTTTTACGTGCTGATGATATTAACAGACTTCCGCAAGACGGTTATAGAAATTACTGGTTTGATAACATTGATAGGGTATTGGATAAAGTACTGAAAAGGGGGAATGAAAATCAAATAGGGCATTGATTTATAGATAGATTTGTGTTATTTTATAATTGTCAATGACTCGTAGGGTGGATAGAGAAAAAGCGGTATGCACCAATAGAAAGGCATACCATGACTATGAGATAAAGGAAACCTACGAGGCGGGTATTGTGCTTCAGGGGACAGAGGTAAAGGCGTTAAGGGAAGGCAAGGCAAATCTGAAGGATAGTTATGCAGCCATCAAGAATGGTGAATTATTTCTTGTTCAGTGTCACATCAGTCCATACAGTCATGGTAATATTGAGAATCACGAACCATTGAGGACACGAAAACTCTTAATGCAAAAGGAAGAAATAACACGGCTTTATGGATTGATTTCCCAGAAGGGAGTTACCCTTATTCCACTTAGGATATACTTTCTTCGTGGGAAGGCAAAGGTAGAGTTGGCTGTTGCAAGAGGCAAGAAGCTCTTTGATAAAAGGGAATCCCTGAAAGAAAAAGACGCCCGAAGAGAAGTCGAACGGGCAATGAAAAGATAGCAATCGGTGGGTGGCATTTGGTTAGTTTCTACTTGCCACTATTCACTGACAACTGTAGTTAAAGGGGGGTGACCGGTTTCGACGGGGGTACGGAGCTGGGGTTGCATACCGAGGTCCCATCGGTCTCGTTAAACAGGTGGGAAAAAACAAACGCTAACAATTACGAGTTAGCCTTAGCTGCATAATCGCAGCTAACGCCTTACAATGGTCGCCTATTGCCATTGATAAGGTGTGATACAGGTAGGATAGTCCATTTCATCCTCCAGTGTGGAATGGATGAAACAGAAACTGGATAGGTTATCTCTGTTACCCGCTCACAGGTAAGGAGATAGCCGAATGCGATATGTGAGATAAGTATGTAGATACCTTAAGTGTAAGGCCTTCGGACGTGGGTTCGATTCCCACCACCTCCACCATTCTTCTCATATATTTCCGCATGAAAGACAGAGACATACACAGGGTAGTGGCAATGCTGAAAAAGGAGGTTAAACGGTGGGAGACACCGATTGTCGGGGTTGTTGCAGACAGTACAAGAGACCCTTTTAAAATACTTATATCCTGTCTCTTGAGTCTCAGGACTAAAGATGGCACGACTGCAAGGGCGACAGAACGACTCTTTGAGATTGCATCAACACCCGAGGAGATGATGGGACTCCCTGTTAGAACCATAGAGAAGTTGATCTATCCCGTGGGGTTTTATCGTGTAAAGGCAAAGAGACTAAAATCAGTATCTGAGGAACTGGTTCAGAGATATTCTTCAAGGGTCCCTGACGAGCTCGATGAGCTCCTTAAGATTAAAGGTGTTGGAAGAAAGACTGCAAATCTCGTGATTACCCTTGGATATAAAAAGTTAGGGATCTGTGTAGACACACATGTCCACAGGATTATGAACAGATGGGGATATGTGGGCACAAAAAACCCTGAGCAGACGGAGATGGAACTACGAAGAAAACTCCCACAAAAATACTGGATAACCATAAATGACCTCCTTGTCAGTTACGGGCAGAATATCTGTAAACCAATATCGCCACTGTGCAGCCAGTGTAAGCTCATATCATACTGTGATCGGTGTGGGATAAAAACGAGCAGGTAACAATCCCTCCTATCTTGTTGCCGAACAATCCTTTTCGCTTCCTGAAGAGAGAATTTAGGATTTGTTACCAAAAATTCTCTAATTTCGCTCAAGGGGTTCAGCAACAGCCTCCCTCCATTTTTCTTGACAGAGAAACCCCCTATCGCTGATAATATGATAGATTTTCTGAACAGGAGAGGGGGGTGATGTATGCCGGGAATAAAGGTGAAGGAAAGTGAATCCTTAGAGAATGCCCTCAGAAGATTCAAGAAACAGTGCGAAAAAGAAGGTATCCTTTCAGAGATAAAGAAAAGAGAGCACTATGAAAAACCAAGTATAAGACGGAAGAAAAAACTCTTAGCCTCACGCAAAAAAGCCTTCAAGCGCACAAAGATAATGGTGTAATAGATGACTCTCATCGAACAACTATCAGAGGACCTAAAACAGGCGATGAAGACAGGGAATAGGGTGAGGGTTGATACCATCCGAATGCTGAGAAACGCTATTAAAAACAAGGAGATAGACAAAAGACGCAGTCTTTCTGATGAAGAGGTGGTTGAGATACTTATTTCTCAGATGAAGCAGAGGAGGGATTCGATCGAACAGTTTGCTAAAGGAGGCAGGCAGGACCTTGTAGAGAAAGAAACAGCGGAATTAAACATCATACAATCCTTCCTCCCGGAACAGCTCTCTGAGGATGAATTACGGGAAAAGATAAGGGAAGCCATAGTTGAGACCGGGGCATCCGGTCTGAAGGATTTCGGTAAGGTCATGAAGGTATTGATGCCAGAGATAAAGGGCAAGGCTGATGGTAAACTCGTGGGTGAATTTGTAAAAGGATGCCTGGGAGGGCAATCTTGAAACTAAGAGATTTTTACGAAGCAATAGTAAAAATAGGAATAGAGAGGGATCCGAGGGGGAAAGAGGCTGTAGAACAGGATCTTGTCAGGAGGAAAAGACGTTTTGAGGAGTTGAAAGAGAAAGAGAAAGAGTATTTTGATTTAGAATCCCTTACCAACCCTTATGCTGATACACGGATACTATTTGGTGATGGAAATACTAAGGTGAAGAGAATACTTGTTGGAATTGATATTGAGGTGCCGGAGATACTCCTCGCAGATAGGCTTATATCAAAGGGCGAAAAGATAGATCTCGCCCTTTCACATCATCCTGAGGGAAAGGCATATGCCAATTTTTACGAGGTTATGCATATGCAGGCTGATATACTTAATAGATACGGTATCCCTATAAATGTTGCGGAGGCATTGCTGAGTGAGAGGATTAAAGAAGTTGAAAGAAAGGTAATGCCTGTAAATCATACAAGGGCTATCGATGCAGCTATCCTGCTGAACATCCCTATTATGTGTGCACATACCCCCTCTGACAACTCGGTGGCTAATTACCTTCAGAAACTCTTTGACGAAACAAAGCCAGATACGATTGATGATGTTATGAACCAACTAAACAGTATTCCTGAGTATAAAGAGGCATCGAGAAATAATGCAGGTCCAAAGATACTTATAGGGTCAAAAGAGAGACGATCAGGAAAGATTTTTGTTGATATGACAGGTGGAACAGAGGGCTCTAAGGAGATATTTGGCAGTCTTGCCCAGGCAGGGATAGGAACAATTGTAGCAATGCATTTAAGTGATGAGCATAGAAAAGAGGCAGAAAAAAACCATGTTAATGTTGTAATTGCAGGACATATCTCAAGTGATAACGTTGGGATGAACCTTCTACTCGATGAGATAAGTAAGATAGAACCGATAGAAGTATTAACCTGTTCTGGCTTTAAGAGATTTGTAAGAAATTAGAGGAAAGAGTGCAAACTTATGTGTCAGATGAGATCATTGAAAGAATCCGACAGGGCGTTGACATTGTTGATGTAATCTCTGAGTATGTCGTGCTCAAAAAAACAGGACAGAATTATAAAGGCTTCT
>JBFLZU010000004.1:4160-9108 GCA_040756155.1 Nitrospirota bacterium
GAGGAAAGAGTGCAAACTTATGTGTCAGATGAGATCATTGAAAGAATCCGACAGGGCGTTGACATTGTTGATGTAATCTCTGAGTATGTCGTGCTCAAAAAAACAGGACAGAATTATAAAGGCTTCTGTCCTTTCCACCAGGAGAAGACCCCATCCTTCATCGTAAGCCCTCCCAAACAGATATACCATTGCTTTGGCTGTGGTGTGGGAGGTGATGTATTTAATTTTCTCGTCAGGCATGAAAGAATATCATTTCCTGAGGCAATAAGGGCACTTGCCAGCAGGGCAGGTATAGCCATACCCCAAAGAAAAAAACCTGCAAATTTCGAAAGAGATGTTCTGTTAAAGGCAAATAAGGATGCAGCAGAGCATTATCATCGCATCTTACTTGAAAGCAGTGCAGGAACTGATGCAAAGGATTACCTTGACAAAAGAGGTATAACCAGAGAAACAGTAAAAAGATTTTTTCTTGGATACTCTACGAACTCATGGGATGAGTTACTGGTTTACCTTTCCCGGAAAGGTTTTTCACCGCAGATTCTCGAAAAAGCAGGGCTTGTTGTCCAGAGGAGTGACGCATCAGGTTACTATGATAGATTCAGGGGGAGGATAATCTTTCCTATATTTAATCTACAGGGGGAGGTCATTGCTTTTGGTGGGAGGGTTATCAGAGATGCTGACGATTCTTCAATACCAAAATACCTCAATTCACCTGAGACAGCCCTATACAACAAAGGAGAAAGTCTTTATGCACTTTATCAGGCAAAGGAGAATATAAGAAAACTCGATTTTGCTATACTCGTTGAAGGTTATATGGATGCGTTGATGTCACATCAGCATGGAGTAAATAATACAGTTGCCACACTGGGGACTGCCCTTACAACAGGACACTTAAGGGAGATAAGACGATATACAAAAAATATCGCTGCAGTCTTTGATGCAGATACAGCAGGAATAAAAGCTGCCCTAAGGGGGTTCGATCTTTTTATTGAATCAGGGATGAAGGTTAAGGTAATATCTCTAACAGACGGAGATGATCCTGATAGTTTTCTCAAGAAAAGGGGCCAGAGGGAATTTCTTCAAGTCATCAAAAAATCTCCAAATTATATAGATTTTACGATGAAGCAGTCTATCCGTTCAGGCATCTTTTCTTTTGAGGAAAAACTTCAGATGGCAGAAGAGGCGATAGAACTTATAGCAAAGATACCTGATAGCATAGAGAGAGGCAGTTATGTAAAGAGACTTTCAGAAGAACTACAGATAGAAGAGATATTTATTAGAGAAAGACTGGCATTGATATGCAAAAAGAAAGACAGGGTAAGGAAGCAAGGGGTACTTCCTGGCGAGAACAAAAAGAGAGTTACAGCAGAAGAATCACTGATACAGATACTAATAACCTATCCAGAGATAGCCAAAAAATTGGTTGGAAAATTCGATCCAGAAGACTTTACAGATCCACTACTTGGTGCTATCGCACACTGTATACTGCTCAGCATGCAAAGTGGTGAGGAATTCGATGTGAACAAGATAATTACAACATTGAAGGATGAAAATGCAATAGCTCTGATTGCGAGATATTCTCTGATGGATGTCGAATACGATGATATAGAGAAGGCAGCAAATGACTGTCTCGACCGTATTAAAGAGGATAGATTGAGAAAGCATCTAACTAAGTTACAGCAGATAATCAAAGAGAGGGGGACTTCAGAAATGACAGATGAGCTAAATGTCCTTCTTCGCAAAAAACAAGAACTTTTGAAAGGAAAGGGGAATCCCAAAAATCCAATGATTTTTGGAGATTGAGCAGACTATGATAAACGACGAAAACCTTTCAGATCTGATTACTCTCGGTAGAAAGAAAGGACATATTACCTTTGATGAACTGAACGAGAAACTTCCTTCTGATGATATAACCTCAGACCATATAGAAGGTATTATGGCTATGTTTGAAGATGCAGATGTAGAGGTTGTCGAAGAAATACCATCAGAGGATATTATCGAAGAAATAGATTTTCATGGAAAAGAGATAGAAGGGTTAGAGGAAATCGAGGAGGAGGAATTCCTGCCAGGGGTTATCAGCAGGATAGACGACCCTGTGAGGATGTATCTTAAGGCTATGGGGACTGTTCCACTTCTTTCCAGGGAAGGGGAAGTCGAGATTGCAAAGAGAATAGAAAAAGGCAAGAAGGAGATCGCCAACGTTATTTCAAGTTTGCCAATAACTATACGGCAGATTGTATCACTTCGAGAGAAACTCACGCGAAACGAAATAGATATTAAAGATGTTATCATTGCCATAGAGGAGGATTTTGAAGGTATTGATAAACAGTACAGCGAGGAGATGAAAAAAGAGGTCATAGCCATCAGTGGTGAGATAAGAACCCTCTACAGGCAATTAATGGATGTGTTATATAGGACAAATAGCCGCCGGCTCTCCGAGAGTAAAAAGAAAAAATTAAATGGAGAGGCAAAGAGATTAAGGGACTCAATAGCAAAGAGGATAGAGGCTATCAATCTCAACCCACGGTATATAGATACTATCCTAAAAAAGCTGAAGGATACAATAGATGAGGTGGAAAAGGCGAAGAAGGTACTCGTAAGCTGTGAAAGAAAGCTTGGACTTGATTGTAAAGCTACAAATAACTTGTTTGAGAAGATAAGAGAAGGGAGACTCAATGCGAAGAAGATTGAGAGTAAAACTAGGATAAAGATGACTGAGGTCAGGGAACTATCGAGGAAATGGAAGGATGCGTTTAAAAAGATAGAGCGGGCTGAAAAGGACTTCTCACTACCACTAACAGAAATTAAAAAGGCATCAAGGATAATTGAGCACAGTGAGGAGAAAATCAAACGTGCGAAGAGTGACCTTGTAGAGGCTAACCTCCGGCTTGTCGTAAGCATTGCAAAGAAATATACAAATAGAGGGCTTCAATTCCTTGACCTGATACAGGAAGGAAATATCGGATTAATGAAGGCTGTAGATAAGTTCGAATATCAGAGAGGATATAAATTCAGCACCTATGCGACATGGTGGATAAGGCAGGCGATAACAAGGGCTATAGCCGATCAGGCAAGAACTATCCGTATCCCTGTTCATATGATAGAGACAATAAATAAACTTGTCAGGGCATCAAGAATCCTCGTTCAAGAACTCGGGAGAGAGCCTACCGCTGAAGAGATCGCTGAGAAGATGGCTCTTCCAGTTGAAAAGGTAAGAAAGATTTTAAAGATCGCAAAAGAACCCATATCCCTTGAGACACCTATCGGTGAAGAAGAGGACAGTCACTTAGGGGACTTTATTGAAGATAAAAAAGCGATTTCTCCACTTGAAATAGCTATAAAGACCAATCTGCAGAAACAGATAAGAGAGGTTCTTAAGACCCTGACACACAGGGAGGAAAAGGTGCTGAGAAGAAGATTCGGTATTGGAGAAGATACAGATCATACGCTTGAAGAGGTTGGTCAGGAATTCGATGTTACGAGAGAGCGGATAAGACAGATAGAGGCAAAGGCATTAAGAAAGCTGCGTCATCCGAGTCGGAACAAATGGTTAAAGACCTTTATCGGTACTCCTTGACAATTTATTTATTTTATGGAATAATTTTGAAAAATTTATAACTTCTGTTATGTGGGCCCATAGCTCAGTTGGTAGAGCTACCGGCTCATAACCGGTTGGTCCCAGGTTCGAGCCCTGGTGGGCCCACCAGTAGATTTTGCCAGAGGCAAAATCTGAGGTGAGAGTTAAAAGTGAAGAGTGGGAAGCAGAATTGAATGAACAGTTGAGATTATTAATAAACTTGCAGAATGTAGACAAAAAGATTCAGAGACTTGTAGAAGAGAAGAGGATAATTCCATTAAAGATTGCTGAGGTAGAAAAGAAACTTAAGAATGCCGAGCAGGCATTAGAGGATAAGAAAGCACAGTATAAAAAAAAGCAACAGGAAAAGAAAGAAAAAGAAATATTACTCGATGATGAACTACAAAGGCTTAAAAAACTTAAATCGAGAACATCTGAGATAAAAACTAATAAAGAATATCAAGCACATATGGTTGAAATAGAGACTACAGAGAAACTTATAGGAGAGGCAGAAGAAAAGCTATTAACAGTTATGGAACAACTCGAAGAGTGGACTTTAGAGATAAACTCAGCAGAAGAGAGGATTGTTGATGCCTTAAAGGAATTTCAGTGTAAGAAGGAGCAGTTAGAGGCTGATGATTCACAGATGGGAGAATTACTCAATGAGCTTAAGATGGAAAGACAGAAGGTTACAGAGGGTATTGAGAGGGAACTATACGAGACCTATAATACTCTATTACGGGTAAGGGGGGGGCTTGCGGTTGTCCCTGTAGAGGATGGTTCCTGTATGGGTTGTCGGCTTCAGATACCGCCACAGGTTTTCAACGATGTAAAAAAAAATCAGGATATAATAACCTGTTCTTACTGTCATAGATTTCTTTACTGGGGAGAGGGTCTACGACCCGTGGGGACTTAACCATAATTAATGAGGGTCTATGACTCGTAGAGAAGTTATCATTTATACCGATGGGGCATCGAGAGGCAATCCTGGAAGAGCAGGTGTTGGTGTTGTAATAAAGGATACAAAGGGTAATATCCTGAAAAGGCTATCGGAGTATGTTGGAGTTACTACAAACAATGTAGCAGAATACATGGCATTACTTACTGCCCTTAATTTTGTAAAACAGAGGGTAGATTCTGTCACTATATTTTCTGATTCAGAGCTTCTTGTGAAGCAGGTTAAGGGTGAATACAAAGTAAGGAATAAAAAACTAAAGGCTTTTTACAATAGTGCAACGGCGATGCTTGGATGGTTCAAAGAATTTAGAATTCATCATATATCCAGAGAGGAAAATAGAGAAGCAGATTCTTTAGCAAATAAAGCTATTAACGGTAATGCGGCTCGCACTAAAGCAGGTTAGATGGTCGCCC
>JBFLZU010000004.1:9208-10960 GCA_040756155.1 Nitrospirota bacterium
CTTGGATGGTTCAAAGAATTTAGAATTCATCATATATCCAGAGAGGAAAATAGAGAAGCAGATTCTTTAGCAAATAAAGCTATTAACGGTAATGCGGCTCGCACTAAAGCAGGTTAGATGGTCGCCCCGGCGCACCTTCGGTGCGAGTGATAAGTGAAGAGTGATTAGTGAATAGTCTTAAACTAATAACTAATCACTCAGAGGCGTAGCCTCTGTCGGGGAGGAAAGTCCGAGCTCCACAGGGCAGGGTGCTCCGTAATATGGAGTCCCGGAGAGGGGAAGGAAAGTGCCACAGAGAGGGAAACCGCCCCGCACTTTCGACGAAAGTGCGGGGTAAGGGTGAAAAGGTGAGGTAAGAGCTCACCAGCTCCGATGGTGACATCGGAGGCTTGGTAAACCCCACCCGGAGCAAGACCAAATAGACCCCGCCCTCCAGCGATGGAGAAAGGTTGCCCGCCTAATATCCTCGTCCTGAACTTGGTTCAGGATTCGGGAAGAGCGGGGTGGGTAGGTCGCATGATTCCTGAAGTAATTCAGGAACGAGATGGATGACCATCATCCAGCCGGCATGCCGGCTGGACACAGAACTCGGCTTATGACCTGCTTTAGTGTGATTAAAAGGCAATTTTGGATCTTCAGGAGAGGACGCTATGGAGGACCATAAATTAAAAGTCTTTTGTGCTGTCGCAGAGACAAAGAGCTTCTCGAAGGCATCAGAAATCATCCACCTGACACAGCCTGCAGTTAGCCTGCAGATTCAGGCACTTGAAGAGACATACGGGACAAAACTCTTTGACCGTTCTAACAACACAATAACACTCACACCTTCAGGACAGATTCTTTACAGACATGCAAAAGAAATCCTTTCACGCTATAATTCTGTGGAAAAAGAGATCAGCGAATTAACTGGACTTGTTAAAGGACATCTCACCATAGGGGCAAGCTCTACTATAGGTAATTATCTACTTCCATGTGTGATTGTAGCATTTAGAAAAAAGTATCCAGAGATAAAACTGAGCCTTTTAGTAGGAAACACCAGAGCGATAATTGAACGCCTGAATGCAGGGGCTATAGACATAGCTCTTGTTGAGGGTTATGTCCAGAAACAGAAGCTAGTAGTAGAAAAGCTCATATCTGACGAGCTGGTTCTGATAATCCCACCAGAGCATCCATGGGAAAAGAGAGACTCTATCTCTATCTCAGAATTAGAGAAAGAGCCATTTATTATCCGAGAGGAGGGCTCCGGCACAAGACAGGTGATAGAGAAGTATCTGTTAAAACAGAACATAACCTTGCAGAGATTGAAGATATCACTTATTCTCGGGAGTACAGAGGCAATAAAGACAGCAGTTGAGAGAGGCATGGGAGTAGCAATTGTATCTGCATGGGCTGTAAGAAAAGAGGTTATCTATGGCTTTTTAAAATCGGTGCCATTCAAGGAGATAAAATTTCTCAGAGATTTTTCTCTCGTATATCAAAAAAAGACATTTGTGACACCCTCCTTTGAAGAATTTATCGAATTCTTGAAGGTTTTTCCACTTAAAGATCCATTAAAGGACGAGATAAGTTTTGCCCATACACCCTGTGGTCAATATTTTTAAAGATATTATCCCTAGAAAAATGGGACGGCAGGCTGTCCCAAAATGATGGCATGAAATCTGCTAATTTGATAGAATATCCAAAAACATTTGAAAGGAGCAGATTTATGCTGTTCAAAGAATATAACCAAGATCAGCCATTTCTCTTACCCTT
>JBFLZU010000005.1 GCA_040756155.1 Nitrospirota bacterium
GGCGGGGCATTCTGGCGTGGTGCGGGGTAAAAATGGGCATAATCAGTGAGATCAGAGAAACCATTATTTATAAAGGTATCGGTATCTTAGACCCATGGGTCGGTAGTGAACAGACCAAAAAAGAAATCTTAGCGGTACTTTTATCAGGTAGAAACTTAATTCTTGAAGGACCCCCTGGTGTAGGTAAAACATTATTGGCAAAATCGACCGCACAATCTTTGCCAGACATTCAGGCTAACGATTGTAGTTTCAATTGTGAACCAGGTTCAATCCAATGTCCTCAATGCCGGTCTGAGAAGAAGCAGGTTATTACCATGCTTCGCACAACAGAGATTATTCGAATGTAAAAATGCAAAGTGATCGATAACTCCGCAGCGGGGCACCTCAAATCGAAGGAAATGTAAAAACACATATCTTAGAAAAAAGGAAAAATAGAAAAACTTGCAACTCCTCCTGAAATATGTTAAATCTTAAGACTGGTGGACATAGATTCTTTAGATATAAGTTAGATATAAAGATTATAGAGAAAGGGAGGCTGATATGCAAAAGACGATTGAAAATCTAACAAAGGCATTTATTGGTGAAAGTCAGGCAAGAAACCGTTACACATTTTATTCAAAGATTGCTCAGAATGAGGGCTTTGATCAGATTTCAGAGATTTTCCTTATAACAGCAGATAATGAGAAGGAGCATGCCAAGTGGTTATTCAGATTAATCAACGGATTAAAGCAAAAGAGTAATGAGAAACTTGATGAAATAACTGTTGAAGCATCAGCACCGACAATGCTTGGAAATACTGCTGAGAATCTAAAGTCAGCAATCGCAGGAGAACATTATGAGTATACCAAAATGTATCCTGAATTTGCAGATGTTGCCGAAAAAGAGGGGTTTCCTGAAATTGCCAGACGTTTAAGGTCAATCGCTAAGGCAGAGGAACACCATGAAGAAAGATATAAAAAATTATTAAAGGAAGTCGAAGGAAACACTGTATTTAAAAAAGACAAAAAGGTCTACTGGATCTGCAGAAAATGTGGATACATGTATGAAGGAACTGAACCACCAGAAAAATGTCCTTCCTGTGACCATGAATCAAACTATTTTCAGATTAAATGTGAAGACTATTAATGGTCTACGACCCATAGGAAAGAATTAGATACATTTTCTTAATGGGATTTAAATGAAAGCTGTAGAAATAAAGCCTGATATCTATTGGGTTGGTGCAATAGACTGGGGTGTAAGGGATTTTCATGGTTATGTTATACCAAACGGGACAACATATAACAATTATCTGATTCTGGACAGAGAGATTACTCTGCTGGACACAGTCAAAGATGATTTCTCTGAAATAACCATTAACAATATAAAGAACCTTATAGAACCATCAAAGATAGTCAATCTTGTGATAAACCACATCGAGCCTGACCATGCAGGCAGTATAGATAAGATTATGGAGATTACACCAGATGCAACTATTTATATAACTGAGAGAGGCAAAAGGGGACTTGATAGATATTTTGATACATCAAGGTGGAGATTTAAGATTGTCAAGACTGGTAATACCTTGAATATCGGTAAATACAATCTCCTTTTTATCGAAACACCAATGCTTCACTGGCCAGACTCTATGATGACCTATGTGAAGGAGGCAAAGATTCTAATCTCGCAGGATGCATTTGGACAGCACCTTGCAACATCAGCACGGTTTGACGATGAGTTTATAGAATGTGCTTCATATGCAGAACTTGAGGATGCGGTTATTGATTACTATGCAAACATACTTATGCCCTTTGGACAGCTTATCAAGGCAAAGATATCTGAGATTCAGAAACTTGGAATTGAGATAGATATGATTGCACCCGATCACGGTGTGATTTGGAGAAGTGAACCAGAAAGGGTCATCCAGATGTATCTAAATATGGCAAATGGAAGGTCATCCTTAAGGGTAGCCGTAATTTATGATACCATGTGGCACAGCACAGAATATATGACACTTCCAATTATTCAGGCAATAAAGGATGAAGGTGTTGATTGCAAAGTAATTAAACTAAGGGCAACACCAATGAGTATTGCAATCAAAGAATTCTGGAAATCGAGGGGGTGTCTTATTGGAACACCTACTCTAAATAATATCATGTTCCCCTCTGTGGCAGAGTTTATGACTCACCTCAGGGGATTGAGACCAAAGAATAGAATTGTTGGTGTCTTTGGAAGCTATGGATGGGGTGGTGGCGCAGTGAAAGAGGCATACGATGAATTCAAGCGTATGGGGCTTGAAGCCGTCGAACCAGGGATTCAGGTTGTTTACAGACCATCTGCTGAAGATGAAAAACAGTGCTATGAATTTGCTCGAGAGTTTGCAAAAAAGGTAAAGGAATATCATAAAAAATTCGAATAAATTGCATGAAAGAGGCAATGCTGTATGAAAGGTCAGATAATCAAAAGGTAAAATGTCATCTCTGTAACCACTACTGTACAATCCTTAAAGGCAAAAGGGGAACATGCGGTGTCAGGGAAAACAGGGATGGGACACTTTATTCTCTTGTATATGGAAAAGTAATCGCTACTCACATAGACCCTATCGAGAAAAAACCACTCTTTCATTTTATGCCAGGCTCCCGTTCTTATTCAATCGCAACCGTTGGATGTAATTTCCACTGCAACCACTGTCAGAACTACGATATCTCTCAGTATCCTAAAGAACATGGCGGGATAATTCCAGGCAGGGATATGACTATAGGGCAGATTGTATCTGAGGCTGAAAAGACGAGGTGTGAAAGTATATCATACACATATACAGAACCAACTATATTTTTTGAACTGGCATATGAGACCTCAAAACTCGCAAAAGAACGAGGTATAAAAAATGTATTTGTGAGTAATGGTTATACAAGCCCTGAGGCAACAAGGCTCATCGCCCCATATCTTGATGGAAACAATATTGACCTTAAGTCATTCAGCGATGAACACTATAAAAAGGTATGTGGTGCAAAACTCCAACCTGTGCTTGATACAATCAGGTTAATGAAGGAATCAGGTGTCTGGGTAGAGGTGACTACACTTATCATACCCACATATAACGACTCAGAGGATGAGTTAAGGAAGATTGCAGCCTTTATAAACTCAGTGGATGCCTCAATCCCATGGCATGTTACTCAATTCTACCCCACCTATAAACTCCTCGATCAACCACGAACACCTATAAAAACACTCAGAAGGGCAAGAGAGATCGGTGTAGAGGAAGGATTAAGATATGTTTATGAAGGGAATGTGCCAGGTGAGGGTGGTGAGAATACATACTGCTACAGGTGCGGAGAACTCCTGATTCAGCGCTATGGATTCTTTATAAATAAGAATATTATAAAGAACTCAAGGTGTCCAAGATGTGATGCGGTAATTGATGGTGTAGGGATGTGAGAAGATTAGGACAGCACTTTCTCTTTGACCGCTCTATCATAAAGAGAATACTCGATACAGCCTCTCTGACAAAATCTGATACTGTAGTTGAGATCGGAGCAGGAACAGGATTGATGACAGGGATGATCTCAGAGAGAGTGCAGAAGGTGATTGCGATCGAACTCGACAGGAGGCTATGTGAGAGATTGCGAAGGGATTTAACTACCTATCGAAATGTTGAGATAGTAGAAGGAGATGCCCTTTATTATCCATATGAGAGTATAAAGGGGTCTTTTAAAGTAGTAGCAAACCTACCTTATTATATAACAACACCCATAATCTTTCGCCTCCTATCTGCAAAAGCAAAAATAAATGGCATGACTCTTATGATTCAGAAAGAAGTTGCTGAGAGGATAGTCGCATCCCCGGGGAACAAGGACTACGGTGTGCTATCTGTGGTGATTCAGTTTTACACAAAACCGGAGATAGCCTTTGCCGTGCCAAGAAAGTTATTCAGGCCACCTCCCGAAGTTGATTCATCGGTTCTTAAAATAAGTATACTCGATAAACCCTCTATAGAGGTAAAAGATGAATCATACTTTATCCATATTGTCAGAATTGCATTTTCGCAGAGGAGAAAGATGCTGATTAATTCTCTCAAGGCAGTAGGAATAGGTATAGAGGTAATAAGGGAGACATTACTTTCAGCAGGGATTGACCCCACGAGACGGGCGGAGACATTAAGTATAGAGGAATTTGGAAGGCTATCAGATGCCCTGAAAGATAGAACGCAGAGCACAATATATGACTGAAATACCAGAGGATTGGAATAAGGCAATAGCGAGAGTTACCAATGAAGGTGGCAGGGTCATTGTGATTGGTGCTGTTGATTCTGGTAAGAGCACATTCTCAAAACTACTTGTAGATACAACCGCAAGAAAACATGAAATTATTCTAATAGATGCAGATATCGGACAGTCATACCTTGGTCCACCAGCAACAATAGAGACCTCTCTGTTCCATAACCTACCTGACTGGAAAAATCTCGGTCCTCCAGATTACATGTATTTTATCGGAGATACTACCCCTGAAGGTCATTTCTCTCTTTTTCTTTCATGTATAAAAAAAATCTGCATGATTGCAGAAGAGAAAAGGGCTTTCCTCACCATTCTCGATACCACAGGCATGGTATCCGGAGAAGGTGCAAAGATGCTTAAAAGGAAAAAAATGGAGATATTTCGTCCTGACCATATAGTTATACTCCAACGTTCAGGTGAGAGCGAGCATCTTCTTTATCCATATATCTATCACGAAGAAGGGGTGAATATTCACCGTCTTGGTGTAGTGAAAGTAGCAAAGACAAGATCCAAAGCAGAGAGAAGAGAATACAGAAGAAATCGGTTCAAGATTTATTTTGAGGACGCAGAAGTGTGCATACTTCCATTAAATAGTGTTGAACTGATAAAAGGACCACCCCATACCCATAGGAGACTTTCCAGTAGTGAGAGGGATTTTTTTTCTATGGTTATCGGCGTCCCTGTGCTCTATGGCACCAAGTCAGCCATCAGGGTAAATCTTATAACCGCTGGAGAGGTAAAAGGGAATGCTATAGGTGAAATATGGAAACACTACCCTGATAGAGAAATAGTCGTAACGGATCTCAGGAAATTAGAAGGCCTCCTTCTCGGGCTTGATGTAAACGGTGATAATACCACTGCCCTGGGTATCCTATCAGGTATCAGTGCTGAAAGAGGCAATATACAGATACTTACACCTCTGAAAGATTCCTCAAAGATACAAACTATAAGATTGGGCAACCTGAAAGTAAAAACATCAGGTGAAGAACAGAGATTTCAGTGGTAAACCCCGTTAGAAAGTTTGGGATAAACGTTATAAACTCTCCCTAACCATACAATTAGGGGGACTTTCTAACGGGGTTGAGAATCTTCTCTATTATCCTGCTTGTTGATACCCCCTCTATGAGGGGTATAGATATTACCTTCCCTCCCTTTGCTTCTACGATTTCTCTTCCTACTATCTGATCGATTCCCCAGTCCCCTCCTTTCACCAGAATATCGGGCTGGAGTTCTGTGATGATATTTAACGGATCTGGTTCGTCAAAAAAAGTAATAAAGTCAACACATTCAAGGGATGCAAGAACCTCTGCACGTTCTTCCTGTGGTGTGATAGGACGGTCTTTCCCCTTTATATTCCGAACAGAGGCATCTGTATTTATGGCTACTATAAGGATATCTCCCAGTTCCTTTGCCTTCTGGAGGTATCTTGTGTGTCCGATATGAAGGATATCGAAACAGCCGTTGGTAAAGACAATTCTTTTACCCTGGCTTTTTAGAGTTTCAACAGTCTCTTTCAGTTCTTTACGGCTTTTTATCTTCTCGATTCCCATCCTATGTGATGCGCATGCCAAATTCAGCAATCTTTGGCTTTACCAGAGCGGCATAATCAGCGTAATCCATCTTTATAGATTCCGTATGATTTCCTGCCAGGAAGAATATCTCTTTATCCTCTGAGAGAGTTTTATCTTCATATACATCTATGTCGTAGAGATTTCCAAATGGTGGCATCGCACCGACTTCACAGTCAGGGAAAAGCTTTCCAAACTCTTCCTCTGTTGCAAGCCTGACATCCTTTGTCTGCAAGAGTTCTTTGAGTTTATGCATGTCTATCTTCCAGCTTGCCGGAAGTACTGCCATAACGAAACGCTCACCTGCTTTTATGATAACTACCTTCGCTAATTCTTTTCCTGGAACATGGAGGGCTGCAGCGATTTCCTGTGCGGTAAACGCCTCTGGATGAACCAGAACCTTATAGTTAACACCATTTTTATCCAGGTAATCTTTGAGCTTTTTGCATATCATATAAATCCCCCCTTTCTATATAGGCTGTGGACTCCTTTTAAACTTGGCTAATTATACCATTTTTCGTATTTAAGTTGAACTAACTAGTATAAAAATCAAAATTTAAAGATAAAAAATCAAAAATACAAATTAAAATTTTAAATTTTTGAGTTTTGATCTGTCATTTTGATTTTTGAATTTTGAATTTTGCATTAAGTTAAGTAATGAATACCACTGCTTCGCTCTTTGGAATCCTTGATGGTGGATATGGCTTTTCATTTGGATAGCCCACCGGCACTATAGCTACAGGTCTGAGGTAGTCTGGAAGGTTTAATATCCTTGCGACCTCCAGTTCATTAAATGCCCCTATCCAGACACTACCGAGACCGAGTTCATAAGCAACAAGCATCAGGTTTTCTATGCTTGCGGCTGTATCCTGGATGGAATACAGACTTACACCTCTCTCTCCGTAATATCTCCTTATGCGATTATCTGTGCATCCTACTATTGTGAGTGGTGCCTCGGCTATAAATCTCTGATTAAGTGCAGCGGCAGCTATTTGACTTTTTACTTCTCTATTGAAGACAAAATAAAATCTTCTACTCTGCAGATTTCCTGCACTTGGAGCCCATATAATAGACTCGATAAGGGACTCTATTGCCTTTTGTGGTATCTTCTTATCGAGAAATTTCCTTACACTTCTTCTTTCTTTTACCGCCTCAAAGACTGTCATAGTTCACTCCCTTGCCTTTCTGATACTTCCCAAGCATCTGTATAAATTCTTCTCTTTCTTTTTTATTCTGTGCAAGCAGTCGTTCCTTTTTGTTCAGATACTTCTGCCCTCTTATTTCGGTATTCTAAAGGGAATCTGCCCATGCCCGTAACTGTCGGAAGAGACATAATCAGCTTGCCTTGAGATTCTTTAACAACCTTTCCCTCATACCTATTAGTGTCAATCCAACTACCTCTCGTGTTTCCTCCACATACCTCACAATAGCACCTTCTCCAATGTCAACCCCAACTGCCTTGAGTGG
>JBFLZU010000006.1 GCA_040756155.1 Nitrospirota bacterium
CCATAACCACCTCCTGCATTCCGTAGACAACGGACTTTATGTCCGTTGATTTTTCTAAATCAACGAGGGTAAACCTCGTTGCCTACCAACTTATCGCGTAATCCTATTGTTAGCAACTACTCACTGTCTTTTCTGGAGCCCATGACCGGGATTGAACCGGTGGCCTCATCCTTACCAAGGATGTGCTCTGCCGACTGAGCTACATGGGCAATAACTACTCCTAACTCTCTTAACTGCCAAATTTTGCAGAGCAAAATTTGGCTGGAGCGGGTGGCGGGATTCGAACCCGTGACATTCAGCTTGGAAGGCTGACGCTCTACCAGCTGAGCTACACCCGCCCTCTTAAGTTCAGAGTTATGAGTTATTAGTTCAGAGTTAAAACAACCTTAAACTATCATACCTTAATCTCCGAACTCTGAACTCTAAACTCTCAACCGTCAATTTTGCTCTGCAAAATTGACTTGGTGGGGAGGGGAGGATTCGAACCTCCGAAGCCATTACAGCGACAGATTTACAGTCTGTTCCCTTTAACCACTCGGGAACCTCCCCCTTCCTTAGTTAAGAGTTTGGAGTTGTGAGTTCGGAGTAAATAAAAATAATTTAAACTCTAAACTCATAACTCTGAACTCCAAAACTAACTTGGAGCCACCGAAGGGATTTGAACCCCTGACCCGCTGATTACAAATCAGCTGCTCTACCAGCTGAGCTACGGTGGCTTTATAGCCCTTTGATATAAATTAAAAAATTTACCCCCTTAGAATGCCCCGCTGCTTGCAGCGGGGATGAAAATAATTTTCCTTTTTGAGCGAACACGGAGTTAATGCCCCGTGTGAACCTTCCCGTTAGAAGGCAGAGTCTTCTAACGGGGTTTACTAAAACTTTATAATATAATCTTTTATTCAAATATAGTCAATTATAAAATTTCATAATTTTAGTTAATTTTAAATATTTTTTTCGCTTTTCCTTTGGTTTTCTCACCTATTAATAAACGCTGATTTAGTATTTCATATATAACTACCCCTGTTGCAACAGAGAGGTTAAGTGAATTTATATGTCCATACATCGGGATATTACCAAGAAAATCACACTCTTCCACAATTCCCTTTCTCAGGCCTGTGTTTTCACCTCCAATCACAACCACTAATGGAATATCCAGATCAAGAGAGTATATACTTTGAGAAGCGGTATTTTCAAGCCCCAAAATCCATAATCCCTTCTTCTTCAACGCTGAGAGTGTTGCACGAAGGTTCGTGACGACAGTGACAGCAACATACTCCAGTGCCCCTGCAGAGGTCTTGGCGACTATGGGCGTCAACGCAACGGTATGATGACGGGTTAGAATTATACCATGAACACCTCCTGCATCAGCTGTTCTTATTACAGCACCGAGATTTCGTGGATCCTCAATACCATCAAGGGCTAAAAGTAATGGTTTCCCCCCTTTTGATTTTGCAATATTTAACATTTTATCAATAGTGGAGTAACACTTAGAGGTTGTAAGGGCAACAACACCCTGATGGACAACTCGCTGCCCCCTTGCTTCCGCAAGAAGTTTTTCAATAAAATTATGGGAGACATATTTCAGGTCTATCTTTCTCTTTTTACACAGCTCTGCTATCCTATCAATCTCTTTCCCCCTTTTTTCTTCTATTACATAGACTCCATAAATGGACCGATTTTCAGCTTTTTTTAATACCTCATACACAGGATTAATGCCATATATAACCTCCTTGCTTGCTTTAATCATCATATCTTGACCTTCCAGACTGTGCCTTCAGGTCTATCTTCAAGCAATATCCCTGCTGTCTCCAGTTCTTTGCGTATCCTATCAGCGCGTTCCCAGTCCTTCCTTAACCTCGCCTCTTTCCTTTCCTCTATCTTTTTCTCTATCTCTTCATCGGTAAGACTGATTGTTCCCTTTCTCTTTCTGTAGAACCATTCATGTGGTATCTTTTTAAAGAGATTAAGAACATCACCTATTTCTTCTAAACGCATCAGTGCTACATTAAGAAGATAGGCTATTGTCGACTCTGAGTCACCCATTTTATCCATATATCTATTGATGGTTCTGATAAGTCCAAAGATATGTCCGAGCACCTGAGCAGTGTTAAAATCATCATCCATTACCTCAACAAAGGCATTTTTAAATCCCATAATCTCGTCATAAAGCATTTTTGCATCATAATCGAGTAGTGAGGGGTCGATATCCGATGTGGTATCTGTTGACCTCATTTGAATATATGAAATAATCCGTTCCTTCGTAGAATAGAAGCGATCAAGTGTAGATTCAGCCTCTTTGAGATTCCTGTCAGAGTAATCTATTGGACTGCGATAATGGGTAGAAAGAAGAAAAAGGCGAACAGTCTCTGGGTCATAGATTTCTAATACTTCTTTAATAGTAAAGAAATTCTTCAACGATTTTGACATCTTTTCCTGATTTATGCTGACGAAACCGTTATGCATCCAGTAATTGACAAATCGCCTTCCTGTATATGCCTCACTCTGTGCAATTTCATTCTCATGGTGTGGAAATATGAGATCTTTGCCACCTGCATGGATATCTATATTTTCACCTAAGTGTTTTAATACCATAGCAGAACATTCGATATGCCATCCAGGTCTTCCCTCCTTTCCCCATGGACTATTCCATGAAGGTTCATCCTCTTTTGATGACTTCCACAATGCAAAATCAAGCGGATCTGTCTTTCTTTCATTCACTTCTACCCTTGCACCTGCAAGCATCTCATCAAGATTTCTTTTTGAAAGCCTTCCATAGTTTTCAAACCTGCTTACATCAAAAAAGACATCTCCATTAACAACGTAGCCGAATCCCTTCTCTATCAATCCATTAATTATCTCTATCATCTCAGGGATATGTTCGGTAGCTTTTGGCTCTATGTCTGCCCTTTCTACGCCAAGTGCATCCATGTCCCTGCGATATTCTTCCGTAAATCTCCTTGCAATATCCCACGCCGATACTCCTTCTTCCCGTGCCCTGTTTATTATCTTGTCATCTATATCGGTAAAGTTCCTCACATATTTCACATCGTATCCTTTATAAATAAGGTATCTACGGATTACATCGAATACGACCGCGCCTCTTGCATGCCCAAGATGACAATAATCATATACTGTAACACCGCATACATACATTTTGACCTTCTTGGGTGTTACAGATTTAAATTCTTCCTTTTTCCCAGTCAAGGTATTGAATATCTTTATAATTCCCTTTTCTCTTCCCTCAAGTTCTGCCAACCTATTCTCAAGCCTTTTAATCTCTGCATGTATTTTCTCAAAACCCATTTCAATAGGATCAGGGATATGTATGTGATTCATAAGATTCTCTGTCTTTTCTCCTTTAATGCTGACTACCTTACCAGGAATACCGACAACAGTAGAGTATGGAGGAACAGATTTCAGGACAACGGAATTTGCCCCGACCTTCACGAAATCACCTATCTCTATCCCACCGAGTATCTTTGCTCCTGCACCAATAACTACATTATTCCCAATAGTTGGATGTCGTTTCCCACGCTGCTTCCCTGTTCCTCCAAGTGTAACCCCTTGAAATAATGTGACATTCTCACCAATTTCTGAAGTCTCACCGATAACAACACCCATACCATGATCGATAAAGAAGCCTCCCCCTATCTTTGCTCCTGGATGTATCTCTATGCCTGTAAAGAATCTGTTTATCTGTGAGAGAACTCGTGGCAATAGAGGTATCTTCTTTTCCCAGAGCCAATGGACAATTCTATGGCAGAAGATTGCATGAAACCCTGAATATGTAAAGATTACTTCAATCATACTCGTAGCCGCCGGGTCTCTTTCGAAAACTGCCTTTAAATCCTTCTTTACCATCTCAAACATATCCTTATTACTCACCGAGAAGACACACGGCGTAAGCCTCTATACATTCCCCTTTACCCACAGGACCCAATCCTTCAGAGGTCTTTGCCTTTATACTTATGCGTAATTTATCTGTTCCAATCTCTCTGCTTATAACATTACGCATACCATCTATATAGGGTGACAGATGGGGCTGCTCTGCCACAACAGAACAATCGATATGTTCAACCTTATAACCTTTGTTTTTTACGATGTTAACCACCTTGCAGAGTAGATTCATGCTTGAAATATCTTTATAAGCAGGATCTGTATCAGGGAAATGCCTTCCTATATCTCCTTCATTGGCAGCACCTAATAATGCATCAGAAATGGCGTGGAGTAGCACATCGGCATCTGAGTGTCCCATCAGTCCTTTTTCAAAAGGTATCTCTATCCCCCCGAGTATCAGCCTTCTTCCAGCAACGAGCCGATGCACATCGTATCCGAACCCTATCCTCAAGTTATCTTATCCTCTAAGGCGAACCATACGGTTTATACCCCTGGCTTCTCAATATCGCTTCACCGATAAGGAGATCCTCCTTTACAGTAATCTTTATATTCGCAGGCGAACCCATTATGACCTTAACCCTGTGGCCGAGTCTTTCTACAAGTGAGGCATCATCAGTACCGTAATAACCATCTCTGAAAGCCCTTTCATAGGCATCCATCAAGATGTGAAATCTAAAGACCTGTGGCGTCTGGATAAACCAGAGACCTTCCCTTCTAATGGTTCCTTTAATTATCCCTTTGGAGTCCGCCTCTTTTATGGTATCCCTTACAGGGACACCGAGTACAACGCCCTCCTCCCTATCTGCATATTTTAAACATTCAATTATAAGTTCAGGTGTAATAAATGGTCTGACGCCATCATGTATAAGGACGAATTCGCAATGGGATTCGAGCAGTTTCAGTCCATTATAAACTGAATCTTGCCTTTCTTTTCCCCCAGGTGCGATCCGTTTTATCTTTGTGAAACCATATTTTTCTACTATCTCCTTCAGGCAATACTCCATCTCTGTCTCCTGGAGAATAGGAATGATTTCTTCTATCTCTTTAACAGCATGGAGTCTTTCTATCGTGTGGGCAAGTATTGGTCTTCCATCAAGCTTTATGAATGGTTTTTTAGTCTTATATCCAATCCTTCTTCCCAATCCAGCTGAAGGTATAAGGGCTATAACTTTCTGTAAATCACTTTTGTGTTCTTTTTTGCCCACACAAACCTTTCCCCTCATCTTTCTCCTCTCCCCTGTGGGGAGAGTGATTGGGCAAGTGGCAGGAACATAGTTGTTATCACCTCATACTGGCGACCGAATATTCTTCTCTCTCTGCTTCTTCCTTAAGTTTTGTGAAGATCATTCTTCCCGCAGTTGTCTGAAGAACGCTGGTAACAATAACATCTACCGTCTTACCAATAAGCTTCCTCGCATTCTCTACTACTACCATGGTTCCATCGTCAAGGTATGCCACACCCTGATTTATTTCCTTACCCTCTTTTAAGATAAAAACCTTCATCCCCTCGCCCGGAAGAACAACAGGTTTTACTGCATTAGTCAATTCGTTTATGTTAAGTACTGTAACACCCTGAAGCTCAGCAACCTTATTAAGGTTAAAATCATTTGTAATAATCTTGGCATTTAACCTCTTTGCTAATGCCACTAACTTCGAATCTACATCTCTGAGTTTTGGAAAATCCTCTTCGATAATCTTGACATCAACTCCAGCCATCTTCTGAATCTTATGGAGTATATCAAGCCCTCTCCTTCCCCTTGCCCTCTTTAATGGATCAGAGGAGTCAGCGATATGCTGAAGCTCCCTGAGGATAAATTGGGGTATTATAAACATCCCTTCAAGAAAACCTGTCTCGCATATATCGGCAATCCTTCCGTCTATAATTACAGAGGTATCCAGAATCTTTGTATTCTCGTTGCCCTCCTGACCTTTAAGGTATCTTATCACTTTAGAAAGCTGAAAGCTTTCCCCCTTTTTTATCCCGAATACGATACCAAAGTATCCGAATAAACCCATAAGTAAAAGATGAAGCAGAAGGCTCATTCGAGGCGAAAGGGCACCTATTGTAGATGCAATAATCTTTGCTAAGAGTGAACCTCCTATAAGTCCTAATATGCCACCTACTAATATCCTCAGTGTGACTCTACTGAGAGCGATTTCTATTAGTATAACTGTTAAGGAAAAGGCAATGCCTAAAAGTAATCCATAAATGCCATATTCCCTGTCTATACCAAGCGCAATGTGGTAACCAACCGCTGCGCTCAGGATCATAAATATAAGCCTCAGAATAGTAACTCCCATTTTTTCACCTCCCCTCATATGAAAATTAACCGAGTGATTTTAGTGTTACATAAAATTTCCTTCCACCCCTGTTTATTAAAAGAAGTACTGTCTCATTCTTCTTCAGCCGTGAGACAATACGGGTATAATCCTTTAAACTGTTTATCTCTTTTTTATCAATCTCCTGAATAACATCTCCTTTTCGTATCCCTGACTCCTCTGCTGCACTATCAGACTCCACAGATGTAACAACCACACCACGTTCATCCTTTGAGATTCCGAGACGACTGGCAATATTAGGTGTTAACTCCTTAACAGTTATTCCACCAAAAACACTGCTTACCCCCTCTTCTTCAAAATGCCTGTCCTTGTATAAACCTTCACGGGCAATTTCTTTAGGAAGTTCTCCGATAGTTACCAATAACTCCTTTTCCTTCTTATCTCTGAGGATTACTATCTTCACTTCTGCCCCTACAGGTGTCTTGGCTACGGCATTCCTGAGCTGTCCAACACTTTCTATCTCTTTTCCATTATACATGGTTATTATATCTCCACGTTTGATTCCTGCCTTCTCTGCAGAACTACCCCTTGAGATATCACTCACTATGGCACCCTTAAGATTTTTCAGTCCGAACCCTGCTGCAAGTTCAGGGGTTACCTCCTGAATCGTAACACCAAGCCAGCCCCTTACGACCTTTCCTTTTTTTATAAGCCCATCCATTACATCCTTAGCCATGTTACTTGGAACCGCAAATCCTATTCCTTGATAACCACCACTGCGCGAAAAAATGGCAGTATTTATCCCTATAAGTTCTCCTTTTATGTTTACGAGGGCACCCCCTGAGTTGCCTGGATTTATAGCCGCATCGGTTTGTATGAAATCCTCATAATCGGCTATTCCGACATTAGCCCTGCCCACCGCACTGATAATACCCATAGTGACTGTTTGATTAAGTCCAAACGGATTGCCTATAGCCAGAACAAACTCTCCAACCTGCAATTTATCAGAGTCTCCCCAGCGTACGGTTGGTAAATCCTTTGCATCTATCTTGATTACTGCTATATCTGTCTTTGAATCTGCACCAATAAGCTTTCCTTTAAATTCCCTCTTGTCTGAGAATGATACCTTAATCTCATCTGCCTTCCCAATTACATGGTTATTTGTTAGAATATAACCATCTTGAGAGACTATAACTCCTGATCCAAGGCTCTGTTCCCGCCACTTCTTAGGTAAACGAAACTCATGAAATGGACCATTCCCAAAGAAATCCTTGAAAAATGGGTCATCAAAGAAAGGGGATAGCTGAGAAGTCCCCCTCTTAACTATCTTTGTGGTCGAGATATTAACGACAGATGGTGTGACTGCTTTTACTATCTCTGCAAAAGCCTGGCTTGTCTGACTAAGCTGTTCAGTAACGGCAGATGATATTGTCTTTTGTTGTGTCGTGTGTCCTAATGGAAGCCAGTCGAGGCTCGATGCAAATAGAAGACCTATTCCAATCCCTGCCACCAACAAGATAACAGAATATATAATCCATTTATTCTTAACGATTTTCTCTATAAGCATAATAGTTTCCCTCTCGTAATCTTGTCACCCTGAACCCTGTCCTGTCGCCAGGCATGTCCTGATGAAAATCAGGGACAGTCTTGTTTCAGGATCTATTTATAAAGATTTGAGCTGCTGAAACAGGTTCAGCATAACACTTTAAAATCTAAAATTTGCTAAACTATGATTATATTATAATTATTTTTGTGCATATTGTAAAGAATTTTTGTAGAATAAATCCCGCACCTCTCTATGGGAATTAGACTCTGCAGAAAGGATTTCTCTATTGTAACCCCACAGCTTGCTGTGGGGTAGTGTAAGAGGTGCGGGATAAATGCTCCTTTAGATATAAACCTGTATATGACCCATCCACCTTGATTATCTCTTCTGGTGTTCCCTCCGCGACGATCCAGCCACCTTTATTTCCACCCTCAGGCCCCAGATCTATTACATAATCTGCACACTTTATTACATCAAGATTATGCTCAACAACGATTACAGTATTTCCTGCCTCAACAATATAATCGATAATCTTCAGTAACCTTACTATATCATCAGGATGCAATCCTGTTGTTGGTTCATCCATAAGATAAATATAATCCCTGACAGAGGTATTTCTTAATTCTGCACATAATTTAAGCCGTTGAGACTCTCCTCCAGAGAGGGTATTTATAGCCTGACCGATACGGAGATATCCGAGCCCAACAGCGTGCATTATCTGCAATTTATTTGTTATTGATGGATAGAGGCGAAAGAAATCGAGTGTCTCTTCCACGGTCATGTTCAGGATGTCTGATATATTTTTGCCATTGTATTTTATCCTGAGTATCTCTGGCCTGTATCTTTTTCCCTCGCATTGCTCACATGTAATATACATATCCTCGAAGAAATACATCTCAAGTTTTTTATGTCCGCTACCCTGACATTCTTCACATCTTCCTCCGATTGTATTGAAAGAAAAATGGAAAGGTTTTAAGTCCTTTTTCTTTGCCTCAGGGAGATTTGCAAACATTTTTCTTATCTCATCAAATGCCTTTACATAGGTCACAGGGTTTGCTCTCGGTGTCTTTCCTATAGGTGATTGGTCAATAAATTTAACTCCCTTTATATGCTCTGTTCCTATTATCCGCTCAAATCTACCTGTCTTTTCAGTGGATGTTTTAAAGTGCCTTCCGAGAGCCTTGAAAATGATATCCTCCATCAAGGTGCTTTTACCTGAACCTGAGACACCGGTAACACAGGTAAATGTCTGTAGTGGTATCCTGACATCTATATGTTTAAGGTTGTTTTCTGCTGCACCTATAATATAAAGAGACCGTTCCCCCCTTCTTTTCTTCTTAGGGATAGGGATAGATATTTCTCTATTAAGGTATCTTGCTGTAAGGGTATTTGAGTTACTTATAAATGAGTTTATATCTCCTGCATACATTAGCCTCCCACCATTTTTACCTCCCTTTGGCCCAAGCTCAACAACATACCCTGCAGCCTTTATCATTGTGCTGTCATGTTCTACGATGACAACGGTATTGTCTTCTTTGGCTATATCCCTGACTATCCCTGCGAGCATACCTGTATCCCTTGCATGCAGTCCTATGCTTGGCTCATCCAGCACATAGAGTGTGCCAGTAAGTGCAGCACCAAGCTGATTTACGATATTTATCCTTTGTGCCTCACCACCGGAAAGTGTCTTTGTCATTCTATCGAGGGTAAGATAGTAAAGACCTATTCTGTCCATGAGCATTATCTTTTTTCTTATCTGTTTTAATATCTCATGGCTGATCTCTTCTTCATGGGATGTTAACCTGAGTCCCTCAAACCAACTTGTAAACTGCTTAATTGTAAATCTCGAGACCTCTGCAATACTTAATCCACCAATTCTGACATAAAGGGCACGATCATTTAGTCTTGTTCCTTTGCATGAGGAGCATGGGAATGGGCTTCTGTATCTTGAAAGAAAGATACGGATATACATCTTATATCTTTTTCCCTCGAGGTGTTCAAGAAATTCTTTTATTCCATAAAAATCCTCTGCCCCTTTAGAAATTAATAATCTTTCTTCTTCTGTAAGTTGTTCATAAGGCTTCTTTGTATCGATCCCATGATTCTTAGCACCTTTTATAAGCTGATTCTGCCACCACCTGTAGGCAGGCATCCGCATCGGTTCTATAGCGCCCTGCTGGAGGCTTAATGACTTATCTGGGATTATCAAATCCTCGTCGTATCTTAATACATTTCCAAAACCCTTACATTCAGGACATGCCCCTAATGGATGATTAAATGAAAAAAGAAGTGGCTGAGGTTTGCTGAATTCAGCCATACAACGATAACATCTGAACCCCTCTCCATAATCTATATTTCCTTCCCCGATTATCTCAATGGTTACCAGCCCTCTACCTTCCCTGAATGATGTTTCTATGGAATCTACAAATCTTGCCCTTCTATCTTCTGAGACCATTAACCTATCAACAATAACATTAAAAGTGGATGCACCCTTCTTTAGATGGGGTCTTTGACCATCTCCTAAGTGATATATAACATTCTCATATTTGAGTCTTATAAAACCCCTTTTTACAAGATCGGATGCAGTCTCTTCTGTGAATCCCTCATTACCAGGAAAGAGGGGAAACATTATAAGGATGGATTTACCAGCATAACGGGAGATTATCTCATCTGTGACCGAATGGGGATTGTATGATTTTACCTCATTTTCACAGGTAGGACAGAAGGTCTTTCCTATCTTTGTGAAGAGTAACCTTAAATAATCGTATATCTCTGTAGCGGTTCCTACGGTAGAGCGGGATGTCTTTACAGGGTTTTTCTGCTCAATCGCAATTGCAGGTCTTATATTCTCTATAGCATCTATATCAGGCCTGTTAACCTTTTCAAGAAATAGCCTCGCATATGTTGAGAGTGACTCAATATATCTCCATTGACCCTCTGCGAATATCGTATCGAATGCAAGTGAGGATTTACCCGATCCACTTACACCAGTTATAACGGTCACCTCATTATGTGGTATCCTGAGGTTTATATTCTTGAGGTTATTCTGCCTTGCACCCTGTATAATAAGATAATCTTCAGGCATAAAGATTATTTTAACAGATTTCTTGCGGTATTGAACAGAGATATATACTCTTCGGTTCTGAAATCAGGGAATGTATAGGACAGGGGATTGAATGTCCTGTTGTGGTATAAAAGGGTTACCTCTGCATAGATGCCATCTCTTAGATAAATCCTGTGGGCAAAATCCTTTGTTGATGCAAGCACAACCTTTGCAGAGGTGATATAACCAGGATCGAGGTTTATCCTTCTTTTACCTTCTATTGAGAATGTATCTTCGATGCTATTTGTCTTTATCTTAATATCAGGCAGGGTGTCGGCTCTTATGGGTTCATGAAAGAAAATAAACTGTCTCTTGAGGTCTTTGCCTAATTCCTTTTCGTAGTAAGTGGTATGCCTCCACTCATAGACAGGGCTTCTTAAATCAATCTCGCCATATAAACCCACAAGATTCTTTTCCACATCCCTGAAAAGCCTTTCATCTCCGGAGATCATACCAATAAATAGCTTGACTAAAATTTCCCTCTGCACGCCTTTACGCATATTCCACATATATAATGTCCGATATTGTATGTCTTCGCAAACCATTTAAGCCTCTCGAAGCATGCTTCTCTATTATAATCTTTATATGATTCACCTATCGCACTAACAGGACATACTTCTATACATCTTCTGCATTTGCCGCAGTCTCCTTCAATCGGACTATCTGTTAAAAGAGGCATATTGGTAAGCACTGTTGCAAGCCTTATTGAAGAGCCGTATTCTGGATGGACAAGGAGATTATTTCTACCAAGCCAGCCTATTCCTGACCTTACTGCTACCATCTTGTGTGATAGGTGGGCTGTCTGTGCATCCCAGTCAACTATCTGGGATGCAGGTATAGGCAGGGCGTCAAAGCCACTTGTATGGATGAATGTTGCTATCTTTACCGCTATCTGGTCAAGGAGGGCATTAAGCGTCCTGTAATGGTGTAGATAGAATCTTGTGGGGTGGTCTTCTATCTCAGCGAGCAC
>JBFLZU010000007.1 GCA_040756155.1 Nitrospirota bacterium
AAGACCAACTTTGTAGAACTGGTTATCTTTGATGCCATAGTCTCTAAGTCGTGCCGTCCTTTCTTTAGGGGGACTAGTATGCTCCTGCCACCTGCTGCCTGAACGATTGTTGAATAAACCACAAATGAAGGATGTGCCATAATCGCTTCATCTTCAGGAAGAAGAAATGTTCTGACAACAATCTCAATAATCTCGTTTGAACCATTACCAAGAATTATCTCTGAAGTCCTTACACCCATCTTCCTTGCGAGAGCTTCCTTCAGATAGTAACAACTTCCGTCAGGGTAACGATGAGCATCCTTCAGGATAGATGAGACAGCCTCTATCGCCTTCGGTGAAGGACCGAGTGGATTCTCATTAGACGCAAGTTTTATAGAATCTTTTATCCCAAGTTCCCTCTCAAGCTCTTCTATAGGCTTACCAGGAGAATAAGGTACTATGGTTTTTATATTTTCGGATATAAGTTCCCGCATATACCTAATCAGATGCCTGCGGATAAGAACCTAAAACTTTTAGAAAAAGACACTCATCCTTTACCTCATCTATCGCAGCCCTCACATCTTCATCCTCTATGTGTCCATTCATGTCAACAAAGAAGAAATACTCCCATGCCTTCCTCTTTGAGGGTCTTGATTCAATCTTTGTGAGGTTTATCTGATGCTCTGCAAATGGTCTGAGGATGCTGTATAATGCCCCTACCCTGTCTTTTATTGAGAACATTATAGATGTCTTATCTTTACCGCTTTTGCCTGGATATTTTTTGGATATAACAAGGAATCTGGTATAGTTATTCAGGTTGTCTTCTATCCTCCTTTCCAGTATATTAAGCCCGTAAATCTTTGCTGCGAGTTCACTTGCAATTGCTCCAGAAGAGGGGTCATCTGCAGCCATCTCAGCAGCCTTTGCTGTGCTTGATGCCTCAACTATTGAGATATTCTTCAGGTTGTTTTCAACCCATCTCCTGCATTGTGCCATCGCTTGAGGATTGGAATATACCTTATAAATCTTATCTCTACGATCCATTTTTGAAAGTAGATTATGAACTACCTCTAACATAATCTCTGCTGCTATTTTGAGTCCAGAGTCTATAAACATATCGAGTGTATAACTGACAACCCCTTCTGTGGAATTCTCGATAGGAACTACCCCGTAATCCACATTCTCCCGCTCCACCTCATCGAATACCTCTTTTATGCCTGCTTCTGGGATATACTCAGTGGAAGAACCGAACTGTTGCATAGCTGCGAGATGGGTGAATGTAGCTTTTGGACCAAAATAAGCAACTCTGAGAGGTTGTTCTAATGAAAGGGATGCTGACAGTATCTCACGATAAACTGACTTAATGGCACTGTTCGGAAATGGACCTGTATTGAGCTTTTCTAACCTATCGAGTATCTCTCTTTCTCTCTCAGGGGAATGAAATCTGACATTCTCATTTTCTTTTATTTTACCGATAGATATAACTGTTTCTGCACGCCTGTTTAGAAGCCTTAGTATCTCTGAATCAATCTCATCGATCTTTTTACGGAGCCCATTGAGCTCATCCATACAATCATTTTCCCATCCTTTTCTGAAATTATTGATAATCTAACCTATTTTCTTAAGTATTGCAAGAGGTTTTTACCCCGTTAGAAAGCCCCGTTCTTTCTAACGGGGTTAAGCTTCAACTCCATCAACAAAGCGTCCTCAATCGGCGTCTCATAATACTTCTTTCTTATAGAGACCGTTTTGAATCCGAACTTCTCATAAAGATGTTTTGCAATAGCGTTAGACCCTCTGACCTCGAGGATAATCCTGGAAACATCTCTCTGACGTGCTATATCTATAGCAAATTGAATAAGTTTCCTCCCGATTCCCATATTCCTGAAATCTGGGTGAACAGCAAGATTCATGAGGTGTGCCTCATCAAAGAGTATCCAGAAACACACGTACCCTACTACCTTTTTGCCTGTTCTCGCTACAGAGGAATAAGATATACCTGCATTCCTCTTAAGTTCATAAAGGAATGCACCCTCTGACCATGGTGATAAAAAAGATGCCCTTTCTATCTGCATCACCTCTTTGATATCCTCTTCCCTCATGGGCTCTATGATTATCTCTTCTCCCATTTTAACTCTGCTTCAGATTTTCTTATATACCTTGGGACCAGTGAGTTTATCTCAGATACCTCCCCAGCCTTTAACATCTTTATCCCCATTTCAGCCACAGTAGCAGCTGATGGAATCTGCATTGGGAGAGGAGCAAAGAGAGCCATATCCCCGAGTTTTTCTATAATCAAATCCCTGTATATTATTGCGCCATCACCAAGAAAAACGGTTTTCTCTTTTATATGGGACAACAGAGCCTCTGGTGAGATTGCCGTATCCTCTATTATCTTTACCATTGTCCTGTCATTAAACCTGTAAAGTGCGGTATATACCTCTTTCTTTCTTGCATCGAGCATGGGACACACGAGATATGAACACATAGAAAGCCTTGATGCAAAGGCATCAAGCGTAGGCACAGCAACAACCGGCTTCCCTGTAGCATAAGCCAATCCTTTAATCGTGCTTAACCCTACCCTCAGTCCTGTAAATGAGCCAGGACCAATGGATACAGAAAAGGCATCCACATCACTCAGGGAATATTTTGAGCTATTAAGGATTTTCTCTATAGCAATCATGAGACCCTCAGAATGTGTTGCTTTTACATTAAGGGTGGTCTCGGCTATTAAACCAGTTTCAGACATAATTGCTATGCTTCCTGTCATCGTAGAGGTTTCTATTGCAAGTATTATCATATTAAGATTATATTTATAAATCTGTTGATTTTCAATAAAATAGGCTATATAGTTAAGTAGAATAGTTCTGGGAATAAATATGTCGAGAAATGACCAGGTCATACGCCAGTGGCACATCTTAAGACTTCTTGAATCCCGAGAGGCACTAAGCATCTCTGAACTCATGGGTGAGATACATCCAGACTACGAGTGCTGTGAGAGAACCATACGAAGAGACCTTGAGGCATTGCAGTCTGCTGGTTTCCCTCTATATTCAGAGCGGATTAACAACAGAGTTCGCTGGAGACTCCTTGAATCATTTAAAAACATACCCTCTTTGCCCCTTACGCCAACTGAACTCATCGCATTATACATGGGGAGAGACCTCCTTAAACCTCTTGAAGGGACACAGTTTAAAGATGCGATAGAATCACTCTATGGTAAGATAAGATCAATTGTCCCTCATAATACCATCTCTCATCTTACCTATACCCTCGAACATTATGCAGCAGGTATCCCCCCTTACAAGGATTATAGAAGCCATAAAATGATAATAGATACGATTACACAGGCGATACAGAAGCAGAGGTGTATAAAGATAAGGTACTTTTCCCTGAGTCAAAACCAGGAGACCAGGAGAGAGGTTGATCCCTACAAGATATGGTACTATAGCGGATCACTGTATCTTATAGCCTATTGTCACCAGAGAAAAGAGATAAGGACTTTTGCGGTGGACAGAATCAGAGACATAACGCTCACAGAGAACACATATCAGAAGCCTCTTGATTTCTCTTTTGAGGAATATATGGATGGATGCTTCGGTGTTATAAGAGGCGAGCGTGTAGAAGTAGAGGTCCTATTTGAGGCAGATACAGCAAGGTGGGTAAAAGAGAAGATATGGCATCCTACACAGAAGATAAAAGAACTTGGTGATGGGAAGATAGTTATGTCTCTCATGGTTGCAGATACGGTGGAACTTAAGGCATGGATTCTGAGTTTTGGCTCAGGGGCAAAAGTAATAAAACCTCAGAGTCTGGCAAAAGAGGTAAAGAAAGAGGCAAGAAAGATTTCATCTCTCTATAAAAAGTCCCCACGAAAGTGACCCCGGATGTCACTACTGGATGGTATAATTTGAGATAATAAGTTAAGAAATGATAAAAATACTGTCGGCCTTGCCGACACTGTTAAATATATGGGTGTAGTAAAATTTTAAAGGATTATGAGTTTGGATAAAAGACAGATTGAAGTTATTGATGATACTATGGCAGATGTTTTGAGGCATAAGACACCTGCCGAGAGAATCCATATTGGGTTCAATATATGGATATCAGCACGTAATATGTTGATGTCTCATCTTGGAAAGACTCATCCTGAATGGGATGCACT
>JBFLZU010000008.1 GCA_040756155.1 Nitrospirota bacterium
CAGGAAATCTTATATCACTATTGTGGAAAAAGTGGGGAATTACTTTGATACTAACTGGGGAATTATTCTGATACCAGGTGGGGAATTATTTTGATACTAACTGGGGAATTTCGCTGATACTCGACAAATCAGGGTCTTACCATTTACAGAACAGGGAGTTAATCGCTGGAAAGAAGGCTATTATTGTAACGCCTATGAACCAAAAGGATGTAGATTTTGAATCCGAAGTATTAGTGGAATTTTACAATCGCCTTCTTGATTGTCTTGGTGTTAATAATAATACATGTGTCTTTCTTTAGTGGTATAATGGAGAAAGGAGCGGTATTAAAAAATCCAGAATACTTAGAACAAGCTTACGCTATTGGAAGGAATTTAAAGGATTTATAGAAAAAGGGGGTAGATTAGATATGTCAAAAGTAGAAGAAATCGAGGCTGCGATTGAATCCCTCTCAGAAGAGGAATACGTCCGCTTTAGAAGGTGGTTTTCTGAAAAGGATTGGGAAAAATGGGATAAACAGATTGAGGCAGATTCAGAGTCAGGGAAGTTGGATTTCCTGATCAAAGATGCACTTGATGAAAAAGCGAAGGGAAAGCTCAAGGAACTCTAAATGCATCGGACAACTACTCGTTAAGAAAGAAAGATCGGGAAAAGTATCCTTTGTCACAGCAGAAGATATTTTAAAAGGATAGGTGATGTTATAACAACTCACTCGTGCGGATGGCGTTCCGCCACCGCATAATTCCGGCGTTATGCCTCGAGGGAATAGATTTAGGGAATGATTGCATATTTTAGACCTTGACCCCTCATTAATTTCTGAAATGCCTTCGTCGTGTCTTCTAATCGAAAAGTTCCAGAAATGAGCCTTGACACTGGTATCCTTCTATCTTTTAAAAAACGGTATGCCTTCCTTACATCATCAGGTGTAAAATGGAAAACACCTCTCAGGGTTATCTCATCATAATGCAGCCTTCCTGTATCATAAGTTACGGTGGTTCCTGATTTGCAGCCTCCAAAAAGTATAACTGTTCCCCCTCTTCTCACATAATCCACAGATGATTGCCATACATCAGGTTGTCCTGTGCATTCAAATACATAGTCAACTCCTGAACCGTCTGTGAATTTATCTACAGCATTCTTGAGTCTATCAGGTGTGATTGCTGATGCTGCACCAAGACTCTTTGCGAGTGATAATCTTCTTTTCTCAAGTCCTGTGATTATCACATCGGCTCCCCTGTTTTTAAGTAAGAGAAGATGCAGAAGTCCAATTGGACCTGCACCGATTATCAATGCCTTATCACCTTTTTTGATATTAAGGTCATGCATACCGTGAACTACGCATGAGAGTGGTTCAAGGAACGCAGCCTCTGAAAAAGTCAGATTCTTTGGTTTATGCAACACATTCTGCCTCACGATATGCGGGGGAAGTAAGATGTATTCTGAAAATGCCCCAAGTACCTTTGTATCCATTATCTTTTCACAGAGATTGTAAAGTCTCTTTTTACAGTAACTGCATTTAAGGCATGGGGCGCTGTGGACTGCCATTATTTCATCACCCTTCTTAAATCTCTTAACCCCTTTGCCAACAGCAGCAACTATCCCTGAGAATTCATGTCCGAAGACTCCGGGCATTGGAATTACTGGATGCCCCCGGCTGAATGCCTTCAGGTCTGTCCCGCAGGTCAGCGCTGCCTTAACCTTTACCAGTATCTCTCCATAAGAGGGCTTTGGAATTTTTACCTCATGGAGTTCTATTCTACCTGGTCTGATAATGATATTAGCCCGCAAAACTAAGACTCCTGTTTATCTCATTAAAGAATAAACGAAAAAGTTCAAGAAAGTCAAACAGATGTTCTCATTCGGCACTGTAGTAGGCGAGATAGACATTTCTTACGCCATCAATATCCTTAAAAGAATCCAACTCTGCTTTGACTTCAGCGATAGTCTCCCTCTCAACAAGAAAGACTATCTTCTCTTCTCTAACCTCATTAACCTCGATCTCTCTCATTTTCAACTCACTTACAACCCTTTCCACATCATTTAATTCATTTACCTCAACAAATCCACTTGCTATTATCATCGTTACCTCCTACGGTTCTTCACAGTGTCATTGCGATGGACAAAGTCCAGAAGCAATCGTTCGACTGAGCGTTCGACTGAGCTCACGCCGAAGTCTCAAGACGAGATTCCTCCCCCGTATTTACTACGGGGTCGGGATGACAGTGGGGATAGTTTTATTTTTATAAGTTTTCCCTTTGTCCCACAGCCCTCTACACATCTACCACAGTAGATGCAGTTTATATCCCTCAGACCTTGTTGGTCTAAATAAGGGGTTATCTTCACATTCATATGGCATACCTGCTCGCAGAGATTACATTCACCGCATTCCCCTTCCACGAACTTGAGTTTAATCAGACTTATTTTATTAAAAAGGCCATAGGTTTTCCCAACAGGGCATAATACCCTGCACCAAAGCCTCGGAGAGAAATATTCAAGAACTAAAAGAAAAAATATAACAGCCCCTGAAAATATCAGGACTGTTTTATCAACAGGAAGGTTAAGGGCAAGATAAACACCACCTGTGATTGCCCTGAAGAAGTTTGTGAGATGGGAGAGGTAATTTGTAAAAAATGGGATGCCTATTAGGGCAGAGATAACGAGTAAAGTCACTGCAATTACATAACCTATCTTTGGAGAAATGTCTAAAATCTTTTTCTGACTTCTGACTTCCCCGGCCTCGCTCTGCGAAGCGGGGCGAGCTGACTTCTGGCTTCTGAATTTTATCTTATCCACTACCTCATAGAGGAAATCAATGGGACAGACCCATCCACAGAATGCCCTCCCAAAGATGAGATAAATCCCGATGATTGGAAGCACAGCAATCAACGCCTCAAAAGTAAAGTCTTTCGATGCAATAAGACTTTCGAAATAGGCATATACATCAATGAGTCTTACAAACCAGACAGCAACAGAGCCGCTAAGTCCGCCAACAAGCACCTTCACCCTGAGGAATTGAAGGAGGAATAACATAATTACCGCAAGTAGGACAATCCTTCTAAGTTTAGACAGATTCAGTAATGAGTTTGGCGTTCGGCGTTCGGAGTTTAGTGTTTTTTTATCTTTTAACTCATAACTTTTAACTCTTAACTCATAACTGTCTTTAACGATATTCACGCTCAACTAACCTCCCTCTCGCCATAATCTGTGGGAGATTCTGACCATAAACAATATTGTATCTCTCTTCATTGGACATTGCTAAGAGACCTTTAAACTTATTTAGATAAGTCAGTTTTACTTTTTCATACTGCATCTTAGTAACCACTTTTATGGCTGAACCTCCGAGTGGACAATATTTAACACATAGTCCACATCCAACACAATTTTCATTTATATATGGTTGGTTACCCCATTCGCCATTGTAGAAATCAAATATCTTTGCACCCATTGGGCATGCCTTGCTGCATGATAGACAGACATCACCATTCCAGCCGAAACAGAGGGAAAAATCAATAAGGGCTATTCCCATTGTTACCTTCTCTTTTTCTATCTTTTTTAATGCACCTGTTGGACAGTGTTTTGGACACTCCATACACAAGGCACAGGGGAAATCCCTCATATCCTTTATGTAAGGTGTACCGAAATTCCCCAACCCCCCTTTAAATTCCCCCTTAGTAAGGGGGGATACAGGGGGGTTAAAACCTGCAACTGCGATCGCATCATACTTCATAACATGACAGACACTAACACATACACCGCAGCTTATACACTTTGACCTGAACTTTTTTTCTATCAATGCCCCTGGCGGCCTTATCAAACCACCAATATCTATATCAGGAAGTGGACCAATGAACTCTTCTTTTGCTGCATAAGCAGCGTTTTCTAAAAAGGGGGGTCTATCTCCGACTATCAGAGTGGCACCTGTAAGGATTGATACTTTAAGGAAGTCTCTTCTCGTAAGGCTATGTGCCATAATAAAAAATAAATAAGGGCGTATGCATACGCCCTTACCTTATGCTCCAGAAATGGGAATCTTCAAGGTTAAACGACAACCTTGCCAGGCTCTGCCTGTCTGCCTTTTGTCTTACCCTTGTAAATCTTCACTGCAAACATCTTATAATCTGCCTGGAAGCTGAACGGGTCAAAGGCATCCCTCATAATCATGTTTATGAGTTTGTATTCGTCGAACCACGGCACAAACACATAATCATGTCTTGGTCCGCCTGTTGCCTGTGCAACATTAAGCACCTTAGCTGGAAGCTCAATCCTACCCCTTGGAGATTCAACAATCACTGAATCACCATTCTTGATGCCCAGCTTCTTAGCAAGGATTTCATTAATCTCCACATAAGCACCGGGGACCGCCCTTGAAAGCTCCTTGACCCTTGTTGTCATACTGCCAGAGTGCCAGTGCTCAATCACCCTTCCTGTGCATGCACCATATTTAAAGTCGGTGGTGTCAATGATGAGTAGTTTGCTTCCATCTGCCTTTGTATACTCGTGTCTTAAATTATGGAATTCCGCAGGGCTCAGGGCTATGTTCTTCAGGGCGTTCATGTCCCTATCAGGGTCACCAATAACATTAACCGTGTATTTAGCTTTTATATCAAATGGCAGTGCACTGTTTTCGTTGACCTTGCCTGGGTTGAATACCCTCTCAATAACCTCAACAGTCTTATACTTCACAAAGTGTTTGCCGTCAAACTTGCATGCACACCATGGGTTTGCCCATGCAATGGCACGACCATCAATAACAGGTATTTTCTTCCCTTTCTCTGTCGGGTCATCCACCATTCCGTGAATAAAGACATTGGAACCATACCAGCTCGCATACCAGCCCTCAGGAAGGTTATGTTCCTTGTGGTATTCGGTATCTGCCTTCTCTTCATTAAGATTTTTCTCAAGCCATACACCATATACAGGATTGAATTTTTTGATACCTGTCAGGTAGGCCTTTGTCTTTGGGTCTATATGCGGGTCATAAGGATAAGCAAACTGTATACGGGATTCGTATTTGTCATATCTCCTTTTCACATCAGGGTCTGTGTGATAAGATTCAGGGAGCGGCTGCCTGTAGCCCCAGTTTCTCTGCAACATCATGTCGCGGTGCATACCTGCAAAGTCATAGTAAGTCCCTCTTGTCAGGTCTCTAATCTCTTCCCATATATTGGCTGAGAACTTCCTGTTCCAGTCCTTTGTCTTTCCAGCCTCAATGGTCTTTTTCATCCAATATGGGCCATCATATTCTTCTGGCCAGAACTGGGATACATGACCTTTTGGAACGATTCCTTTCTCCTCAAGCCTCCTCATTATCAAGGCAAAGATTGTATGGTCAGGGATTGTGTTTCCGTAAGGCTCAATAACCTGTTTGATTATTTGATACCTTCTTTCGAGGTTTCCGTACTTAAACTCCTTCTCATACCAGCTTGAGGCGCCAAGCACAACATCAGAGACCATTGTTGTTGCATTTGGGAATGCCTCAAGGGTGACAGTTAGAGGCCATGACTCTCCTTTCTTTGCACCCGCCATTGCAAGCCTGTAAGGCCAGGAATATGGTAAACTTTGTCCAGAGTTGACGGTTGAATTAAACATTACCTTTATCTGTCCTGCACCGAGTCTCCTGAACATCTCAACAGTATGTGGACCGGGCTTATCATGTATCTTTATCTTTGTCATCTCTTTCTCTATCTCTGCATCTGACATACCATGTTTCTTCAGATATACAGTTGCTCTCTTTTTCCATATCTCTTCAACCGCAGCTCTGTGAATCGGATTTACAACAAGCCTTCCATATGGCAGTGCATGGCAGAGCGCTCCAGGTGCCCTGATTCCTCCGCAGGCGTTAGGTTGTCCTGTAAGGCTAAATGAATGTCTGCCAGGTTTAACTGCCTTACCTGTAATAAGATTTAACATATGGAGTGATGCATTTGTCCATGTACCCTGCAGTTTCTGGTTAACTCCCATACACCACATTGATGTAGTATATCCCTCTGCATACCACTTTGCAGCAAGCCTCAGTGCCTCTGGACCGCTTATCTTCTTCCAGGTCTTTGTCTTTCTGTCATAGAGAAGTGGTGATTCACCCTCAAAGATTATCTCAGAGACTTTCTCGGGCTTGTAGTCTTCAAGAAACTTAAGGAAGATGACAAAACCTTTCATCAGGTCTTTTTCTATCTCCTCCTCTGATGCATATTTTTTCTTAGGGTCAGGATATACTTTCCTTGGTGTATTTGTATATGTAAGGTCCCATGCAGCGTCCCTTGTGCCGCCATATGTGGTCCTTACCCATGTCTTCTTGACATCTTCATGGATACCGAAGCTCACATGCCTCATTATGAACTTCTTGTCCAGATATTTCCATTTTGCATCAACTGTGCCCTTTTCAATGTCGCCCTTTGCACCATCAAGCTCATGAGCAATTACATATGCGAGGGAATTTATAAGGACAAGGTCTCTACCTGTTGCGAAGGGAAGCCATAAATCAGCGATGGTTCCTGAACGGGTCTTCCTCGGGTCTGCGAGAATTATCTTAATCTTATCGGGATTCTTTGATTTTACTGCAGCAATCCTGTTAAAGATTATTGGATGCGCTTCTGCTGTATTATTGCCGATGAGGAAAAATGTATCGGCATGTTTACCAAAATCAGGATCAGGCACATCTATATCATCAAGGCTTCCGTAGGGCTCATCCTTTCCAAAGGTATAAAGATAGCCAACAACAGCAGATGCCATACACATCCTTGGTTGTCCTTCAATAGCGTTATTGGCAAGCATACCTCCGCCTTTAAGTGTCTTGTTCATTATATGGGTCTCTTCCGTGCCGAGTTGGCCACTGCCATAGTATGCCACACTGTGCTTGCCATATTTCTTAACAGACATTTCCACTGCATCAGCAACAAACTCTATGGCGTCTTCCCACGGAATCTCTACAAAGTTATCCTTCATGTCAATTTCAGAAGGCTTTAAACCGTGAGGGTCTTTCGTGGTTTTACCTTCCAGAACCCTCGGGGAGCTGTTTAAATCAGGCTTGCCTGTTTTAGGGTTAATCCACTCTTTTCTGATAAGGGCACCTTTCGGCCTGTCTTTGTAAGCAATAGCCTTATGGAGATAGAACCCTTTTGTACAAAGCACACCCCTGTTTACTGGACTTTTAAGATCTCCCTTTATGGCTATCACCTTCGTGACCTTTCCTGCTGCATCCACCTCGCAATCAGCGAGCATTGTACAGCCAACAGCACAGTATCTGCACTGACCAACGGGGAATGTCTTGATATCTGCTGCAGCCTCAAGTAAGAGTGGATTTGATATTCCAGCCGCTGCAAGTCCTGCTGATATTGCACTTAATCTTAAAAATTCCCTTCTACTTATTTCCATCTATCATCACCTCCCTGATATTGTAGATTCAGCCCTTGCAAAGCCGTCACCATTAGGAGAATAGTCACCGTTAGCTGCAATAGCCGATACCCCCATAGTAATATCCTTTCTCTCCTCAGGAGCTTTCCATCCTATCTTCCATTTTCTTTGCTTTACACCTTCGGCTGTCTGGGTGAGAAAACTATTAGAAATCTGTGTATTCTTCTCATCCATCACTACCAGTTCTCCTCCTGATACCTCTACAGAAAATCCACCCTTATTATCGCCTTCGCTCTTAACACTGCTCGTGACGGTGATAACAATGGTATAAGTTTTTTCCGGGATATATTTTTTGGGGAGTCCTTCTATTTTTATGTCTGCTGATACGGGTGACTGGTGACATTCATAACACATCGCAGTTGGTGCTCCACCACTGCTGCTTCCGTAGCAATCTGTTGAGATAAAGACGATGAATACAGCACCGAGGATAAACAAAATTGCCCATCTCTTCATAATCAACTCCCTCATAAGAAGTGAGGAGTGAAGAGTTTCTTAAACCTTTCACTCCTCGCTCCCTATTAAAATTAAAATTTGTCCTGAATACCAAAAGGATCCTTTAATTCGACTTTCGCATCAAATTTGAGTTTCTTCTCGCCCCTGTTATTCAGATACTTCTCCAGTTCGAGGTTTACCTTCAGAGGCACAGCCACACCTGCCTTAGTAAGGGCTTGTCTGAGCAATCCCTCAGCCTTTGTTGCAAAAGCAATAGCATCACCGAGGATTCTTGTTGCCTCTGTAGGATTGTGGAAGCCAACCGAGTTTTCAGCCACGATGTAGTTCGTACGGTAGAAAGCCTCTTCGGAGTAGTCCTTGGCTTTGTCATAGATAGCCTTATCAATATTCTTCCCTTCTGCTTGAGCCTTATGTGTTATCTCCAAAAGCTTTGCCACTGTCGCCGTAGCATAACCTGCCCGCATCATAAGGGATACGGTTCTGTCCTGAATCGCTATCACCTGTTCCTTTAACCACTCAGCGGTCTCAGTATGACACTGCATACATGCCTTCATGTCGTTCTTGAGAGGACTCATCACACGATGGTCATGTATTTTATAGGAACCAACCTTTGTATATGGCATATGACAGTCTGCACAGGCTGCCCCTGCTTTCCAGTGAACACTATTGTCTGCATAAAGTTCATATTCCGGATGACGGATATATGCCATTTTAAAGCCTGTAACAGCTTGTTTCCATTCTCCGTAAGCGGGATCGCTGCGCATCTTCTTGATGATGTTCTCAGCCCTAATATTTCCCCACTTGCTTCCTTGCCATGGGAAGAAAAGACCCGTTGGTTTCATGTCCTTATCCCTTGGTATGATGTAGGTGACATGGCACTGGGCGCAGACAAGGCTCCTCATATCTTGGCGTGTTAATTTCCCGGGATCAACTCCCATATCCTTCAATGCTGCTATCAAGAAATCCCTTGATAGCTTAAGGGACATGTCCTTGTTATCATGACAATCAATGCATGCAGTTCCAAGTTCCCTAATCTTTTCAGGAATCATGTTAATCGCTTCCTTATAAGATACCTTAAAGTAATTAGGACCCAACTCCTTTTTGAGATTGGGAACGGAAGGACTCTTACAGGAGAGACAAACACCACCAGGTTTTACTCTTGAGGGGTCAATATCAATCTGATCCTTTACCATATATGCGTGACCTCTCGACTCGTTGTATTCGATACCAAATCCCCACCCATTATACAGGAGCGCCAGAAACGGAAATTCAGACAGTTTATCGTAGATTTTTTTGTCTGTATCCCAGCCCCTTTTGTATTTGCTCTTTCCCGCAGGCGTGGGCTCTTCTGTCTTCTTCCACGACTCATAATTGATCGGATATGCCTCACCCCACTTGGCAGGATCGATCTCGCCGTCTGCGATCTTTACTGGTCTGACCGGTTCGATCTTGGATGGAGGGCAACCGTATAATAACACTATTACGGACGCAATCACTACGAACATAGCTAATATCAAATAGTTTCTTTTTTTCATCATGTAAATCTCCTTTCTTTAAAATGTTTTTATTATGCCAGTGAGTTTATGTGTAACTCTCCTATGGCAGTCCCAGCATCTTCTCTCTGTGTCTGCGGGCAACAGCGTTATATCGTGACATCTTACACAGTTAGTCTGTAAAACCTTTCTTCCACGAGATGACACTTTAATCTCTTCTGGAACCCTGCCGGAATAGAAAACCAAACCCGTCTTCAACCAGTATCTCGCCTTCTCGAGATAATAGATTCCTTTGTTCTCATGGGGCAAATGGCAGTCGACGCACTTTTTTCTCCTATGAGCCCCCGCATGTATCCAAGACTCGTATTGGGATTCCATAACATGGCACTTAACACAAAAATCAGGTTCGTCAGTCTTTGCCATTAGTTTTGGTGGACCAATCAAGAAGAAAAGAAACACGGCAACTCCGGCGACGCCAGCAATGACAATAAATAAGATAACCTTCTTCGATCTGGATCCATCCACCTTTTCACCTCCTTTAGGCAGAGAAGTTAATATAATAATCCTAAACCATCTTTTTGCAAATGTGCTGTTAATGTGTGTAAAGATTATGTAAATATTGTAAACCCCGTTAGAAAGCTTTATATGTTCTTTACCCTGCCTAAAAGGGTGAGACTTTCTTTCTAACGGGGTAAACTTTTGAGGGGTTAGTCCTTGAATCTATATCCTGCGCCAGGAACGGTCAGGATATATTCAGGATTAGAAGGGTCTTTTTCTATCTTATTTCTGAGATGCTGGATGTGGACATCTATTACACGGCTCCATTCATACAGGTGGGAATCTTTCCATACATGGTGGCGAAGAAAATCGCGGCTCAAGACTTCTCCTCTGTGTGATATGAGTGTTTTGAGGATTTCATACTCCTTCGGGGTTAACTCAACAATTTCCCCTTTAACCTTCACCTCTCTCTTTGTGAAATCTATACTTAGATCTTCAATTACAACTTCGGCTGGAATCTTCCGTCTTTGCCTTCTGAGACATGCCTTTATCCTTGCAACAAGTTCGATGGTCTCAAATGGTTTAACAACATAATCATCAGCCCCTATCTCTAATCCGAGAACCTTATCAGAAACACTGTCTCTTGCTGTAAGCATAATTACAGGAATGGGCGAATCCTGCCTGAGCCTTCTGCATACCTCCATACCGTCCATATCGGGAAGCATTAAATCGAGTATTATAAGATCAGGAGAGCTTTTTGAGACATATTCTATTGCCTCTTTACCTCTCGATGCACATGCTACCTCAAAACCCTGAAGTTCGAGGTTTGCCTTTAGAACTTTAAGGATATCTAAGTCATCATCTACGAGAAGTATCTTTTCGCTTTCCATCTAACTCTTAACTCTCAACTCTTAACTCCTAACACGGGGTAGCGTAAAGACAAAATTGCTCCCCTTACCTACCTCACTTTCAACCCTGATACTACCACCATGAGCCTCAACAATCCCTTTGCATATCGCCAGACCAAGACCAGCACCCCTACTTCCTGAGTCCTTAACCTTATGAAACTTTTCGAATATCTTTTCCTGATCTTCAGGTGCAATACCTGTTCCGTTATCGCTAACGCTCACAACTACATTACTATTTTCTTCGTATGCCCTCACAGTGATCTTTCCCCCTTCAGGTGTAAATTGTAGAGCATTAGAGATAAGGTTTATAAGCACCTGCCTTATCCTGTCTTCATCTATAGAGGTTACAAGTCCCCTTTTGGTACTCACCTCTAATTCAATCTTTTTCTCACTCGCTAATGGCTGAAAGGTAATAACTATTTCATTGATAAGGGTTGATATATCATATGGTTTTAACATCATTCCTATCGTCCCCATCTCAATCCTTGAGAGGTCGAGGAGGTCATTAACAAGCCGTGTGAGTCTGTCTGCATTATTCTTAACAATTTCTAAGAATGGGGTCGTTCCACCATCTGACTTTGCAATAAGATAATCCATCGCACCCCTTATGGCTGTCAATGGCGTCCTCAGTTCATGTGAGATGTCTGCCATGAAAGCGGATTTTCTCTTATCTAATTCCTCAAGTCTTCTGTTTGCCTCGATAAGTTTTTTATTTACCTCAGCAAGATCCTCTGTAGCTATCTTTACCTTATCTTCTAAGGTTGTGTGATATTCCTTCAGCTTGTCAGCCATCTCATAAAAGGCTGTGCTGAGTTCCTCTATCTCATCGCCTGTTTTAAGTGGAGAGAATGTTCCGTATGAACCTGTTCCAATCCTGACTGAATCCTTTTTCAGTTTACCTATAGGCTTCACAACAAAAAACCTTATCAGGAACATAAGAACGAGTGATACAAAGAATATAGTCAGACCACCTGTAATCTTCATCATCGTAGTATTCGAGCGGATAGCCATCTCTACGTCTTCCATAGGCATAAATACACTGATTCCACCCCTTACATCACCTACTTTATAATCCTGTGCTGCATGACATTGCAGACATTCCTCCCCTATATAAAGTGGAGACATGTAACGAAATACCTTTTTCCCTTTGATACTTTCTATTTTGGAGAATTCCTTCTGTGAGTCTTTTTCAAATGCAATGAGAGCCTCCTTCTCAAAATCATCAGGTGCATTATCAGGATTAATCAGTTTAAGACTTGTTATGTGAAACCAGTATAACCCTTCTTTTGCAGCGTATTCCGAGAGCTCTCTTGTTACAAGGGCGGGGTTTCGCTTTGTATAAACCCTTCCACCCTTACCAATGATATCGGCCTTAGGAAGGTAAGGATTGCTTTTTACACCAGGGAGCTTCTCAACATAGACAACACCACCACCATGAGATGCTACCCATTTTCTCGTGATGATAATCTGTTGAAAAAGTATACGAGCCTGTTTTTCTACCTGTGAGAGTATCTGTCTTTCCTGTTTTTTTGATAACAAGTGGAATGCTGTGCAGAGTGTGATGGTTATTACAATCCCGATAGTAATAAGGAATTTAGTATTAAGACCAACGCTGAAGAATCCTTGTAGTGCCCCAGAACCTTTCTTAAGTATATCAAGCATAATCTCTATCAATTACCCCGGTGGCCAGTGCATCCTTCTGCCACCGAGGAGGTGAAGGTGGATGTGGTAAACGGACTGTCCTGCCTCAGGATTACAGTTTGTTACTATCCTGAACCCCCTTTCTGCAATACCTCTTTCCCTCGCAATCCTATTTGCTACAATGTAAAGATGACCGATCAGGTCTTTTTCTTCGTCTGTCAAATCAAGTAAAGTTGGGATGTGTCTCTTTGGGATTATCAGAACATGCACAGGCGCCTGAGGGTTTATGTCTTCAAAGGCATACACAAGATCATCCTCATAGACCTTTCTACCTTTTCTCTCCCCAGAAATTATCTTACAGAATACACAGTCCATAAAAACTTAGAAGCTTGATCAAACACTACATTTTTAAATTTAGCTAATTATCAAATTGTTTTAACTGAGAATTCCCTGTGGTCTTGCCCCAGGGTTACCTTATTTCTGTCATTCCGCACTTGATGCGGAATCCAGTCTTTTTTCTCTGGATTCCTGCTTTCGCAGGAATGACAACAAATGGGATTAACTTGTTTAGATACCCTGCGGTTTTACCCTAGGGTCATTCATCATCATTCAGGTAATTTTTCTTTTTTTATATTCAATAAGTCTTTCACGAAATTAATTTTCTCCTCTTCGATTAAGAGACCTTCCTTGTTTTTCTCCATGAAATTATTGTATAGTTTTTCAATCGTTATATTGTCCTTTTCGATTCTAAATTTATAGGGAGGTGATTGACCACAACCACAAATCCCATCAATTATAAGATCTCTTGAAAATGGAGGAGCAAGCTGTAAAAACATAATAAAAGGTTGAATTTGAGATTCTGGAGGTAATCGAATATCTGGTTTACTAATTAGACTTATTTGTCTCCCAAATGAAAATCGTCCCGTCCAATCATCTGGGTTGGGTACCTCAAACCATAAATCACAATTATCGCCGGGGGTTGAAATTGCCATTGCATTCATAAACAAATCACTCGCGATTCCAGGCCCTTGACTTCCAATCATAAAACCTACCGTTATTTTTATCTTTTTTTTAAATTGTTCCATAATTAGTTCTGCAGACGTTACTGCAAACATATGGAAGACGTGAGGTTGTGGTCTACGTCCAAACATTCCTGCTAAAACTGCATGTGGAGTGAGAACGAAATTTGATCCTGCTCTTATATAATAATGATATTGACCTTTTCCAGTTATAACAACTTGATGTGGAGCATGATTACTTTTGGGAATATAGGTAATAACAAACCCACTGCCATCTTCATTATTTGTAATGATATAATAGTGTTGCACTCCTGTATGGGGTGGAACAGTACAACCAGATACTGCACCTTCTAACCAACTTACAAATCTCTTTACATCTTGGATAGGGAATTTAGTATGTGCTACATCGGCATGATCTTTATCTTTTGAACAGTCTACACCCCAAATTATGATACCTCCCTCAGAATTTCCAAAACCTGATATGGCTCTGGCTAAATTTTCTCTATCATTTTGATGTAATAGTCGTCCAGAGCCATTGTCAGTAGAACGCTTGAAATCCAAAAATAATTCCTCAGATTTTCGAGTTAAAATAAATTCATTAATCCCTGTTTCACCATCATTAATGATTTTCTTAAAAATATCTTCTGCACGTCCCATAAACTTACATCCTGCTTGATGTAAAAATTAAGTTACTATTTTTCAATCAAGCTTTTCTCAATCAATAGATAAACTTTGTCAATTTCTTCTTGGATCTTTAAAGTATGCCTTATAGCCTCCACAATTTTCAAAAAATGTTCGATATCATTGATTGTAAGTTTCCTTTCCTTTCTCTCCTTTAGCCATTTTGGAAGAACCTGATAGCTACCGATATGGTATTCCCATATCTCCTCAGAAATTCCTTCGAAGTACTGGTCTTTATTAATATAGACCTTCTTTTTGGCTCTGTCATATTCAACTTTCTCAATTTTATCTGTGCCCTGTTTCGGATATTTTGTCTTATGCGTCTCTAATTCAGATGCCTTAAGAAGATGAAGTGATATATGCCTTTCTCCAAGTTTACTTATTTTTCTGAATAGTCCAAAATCTTCTGTAAATGGAACTCTCGGGAAATCTATCTTTAGAAATTCCTCGTATCTATTTCGATAACTATCAGAATAAAGGATAGCATATATATAATAGAAGACATCCTCAGGTCCGAAGGTCTTTCTCCCATCACCTTTTCCCTGAGGTATAAAGTCCTTCTTAAAGGCAGACTTCAGGGCGTTTATAAATCTTTCTGAGAGATTTGGTTTCTTCAACGAATATTCAACTTGCGGTTCAAAAAGAAGCATAGTAGTGCTTAAACGTTGATAATCTTTCGTTTTAATAGATTTAGAATTAACCGAAGGATTCCCTTGAGGGTTCTTTTCTTTATAAAGATAGAGAGGAAAGAAGTAGGATTGATAGCCATAAAAATTTATATCCCCTATTGTATTTACAACAAAAATCTGTGTTAAAGGAGCAGATGGAATAGGTTTACGCATTAGACTCAGAGCAATATTTTCCTTTAAGAGATTTTTCATAAAGGGTAACCTCGGCCTCGTCACCACAAAAGGACTGAAATATATGTATCGCAAATCAAAAGGGTGATAGGCATAGCGGTAAAAGTTTGTTTTCAAGTCCTCTTTCCTAACATTTTCTCTTGCAAGTGAAATCTTAAAATCTTCTGATTCTGTAAGTTTTAAACCCTCCATTACTATCTCATCAGGGAGGCCTCCGATAAAGGTTCTTATTCGATTCTCCACTTCTTCCTTACTAAATCCAACCAGAAAATGGTCTCTATGGGTTTTTACTCCGCTGCTAAATTCTTCGAATATCTCTTTGATCGGCCAGAAATTTTCATATTTCTTAATGCCCCTGAGCTTCTTGGGCACAAAGAAATAATATGGTTCGACTGGTTTAAGTTCTGTCCATCTTGTGCGTGTAACATTATTTCCTTCAAGATATTTATATTTGGTATCTCTTGTACCGAGAAGATCATAGTGATAAATAGAAGGTTTTTTATTAACCCTTCTATGCTTTTTAATAGCAAGTATTATCGCTACTCCCTGCTGGATATCGAAGACATTCTCATCCTTCGAGCCATCAGGGCACCTCTCCTTTATTCGACTACTACCATGGAGGTCAAGGATATAAATCTCATCAAAGCTATTGAGAAGGCTTTTTCTCATTCCCCTATGAATCAGACCTGAAAGATAGGAATTATTCGTTATCATCCCAATAATTCCAACTCTTCCTTGCTCTATCTTCCACTGGGCAAATCTCAGAAACTTTATGTAATCATCGCTCAGGGGCTGGATATTTCGCTCTCCTTTAACAGCATCTTTCCAGTCCTTCATCAGGTCTTCTATAAACTCAGACTTATTTTCTGAACTTACAGAATATGGTGGGTTGCCAAGGATTACTAAAATAGGAATCTTATCCTTCACTTTCTTAGCAGCAATGCCTTCTTTTGCCAGATCAGAGACAAGAGGGAGGTCAATCTGTTTAATATCTTTTAACTCAAGTGTATTTGTGAGGTATAGGTTAAATCTTTCATCTTTTCCGAGATTGTAGCCGAGGTCATCAAGGACAATAGCAATCTTTAGATGTCCTATAGCATATGGTGCAACCATAAGATCAAAGGCATAGAAGTTTCTGAGTATATGTTCCTTAACGAGCTGTGGGAATATACCTCCTTTGTTCTTATTTTCTAATTCTGTTTTTGCCAGTCTTATCGCAGTTGCAGGGAATGTAAGTGTACCAGAGGCAGGATCGAGAAGTGTTACTGTTCTATCTGCAAGCCCATCAGTTTTATTGAATTCTTTTTTTAACAACTCATGGATAGAATACACGATAAATGAGACCACAGGGGCAGGGGTATAGTAAACACCTCTCCTTTTCCTCTCTTCAGGGTTATAAACATTTAAAAAGGTCTCATAGAAGTGTATAACAGGGTCGTCTGTCCATTTAGTTGTGTGAAAATCTTTGAGGATGGATTTAATATCTGTGCTATTTAGGACATCAGTAATATCATCAATGATCCATTCAAGGGATTCAGGAAGGTCAGGCCCTGTAATATAATGGAAAAGGCTTCTGAGCAAAGGGATTGTTGAAGGAATATATTGATATGCTGTTGTCCTTAAAAAGCCATTTTCTCTTGCTCTTATGCGTGCTGAAAAGAGACCATAAGATATAGTCTGAGAATACATATCAGAGAAATTATCAATGGTTAAGGATGTTATTAGTTCTTCTTTAAAGGCAGTATAGAACTGGTGAACACTGCTTGATGGGTTGTCTTTTAATTCCTCAAAAACAAAATGACGAAGGAGCTTTGTCCTCTTTGCAAGCTCCTCCGCTAAAGCCTCTGCAGTAGTGGTCTTCGGGATAGAAAAGGAAAAGAAGGTATCAAGTAGCCCTTTAAATTCTTCGGTCTTCTGTAAAACAGGTTTATTCAGCCTTATGCTTACAGGCTGGGCAATTCTGACCTCTGAAATCTTCTCTCCATTTCGGAATAGAATAAAATCGACAAAATTTGTGAGTATTAAATTCGGCAGGACATCTTTATATCTTTCGATCTGCTCTGTATCATTTTTATCGAGATTGTAAAGATTCTTATCAGGTTCTTTTGCTTCGACATAACCGATAATTTTACCTTCTTCGCTCTTCAATATAAAGTCAGGAATCCCGGCCTCGGTCTTCTTGGGCTGGACTATAATATTGACAAAACCCTTCTTTGTTGAGATGTAATCTTCAATAAAGCCCTTGAGTATAGGATAATAGCTTGATTCTGTAGATTCTTTATCGTGGTAAATATTGCATAACTTATTGAGATAATTCTGGTAGATGTCTTTTGGCATACTTAAAGAATTAAGGTTTTTTTATTTTAACACAAAAACCCTCTAAACTCAGGTTTTTAAAATCCTCCTATAGAAGCATGTCCTCTCGCCTGTGTGGCAGGCGCCAGAGCCAACCTGTTCGACTTTTATAAGGAGGGTGTCCTCATCGCAGTCGTAGAATATCTCTTTTAACTTCTGAACATTCCCTGAGGTCTCACCTTTCATCCAGAGTTTCTGTCTCGACCTACTCCAGTAGTGGCAGAGACCTGTCTCCAAGGTTTTTTCAATAGCCTCTCTGTTCATATATGCCATCATGAGTACCTCATTGTTTTCGTAATCCTGAATTATGGCAGGGATTAATCCCCTTTCATCGTATTTGAGTTGTTCTATTATATTCATTTCTCCCCCAACTCCTAACTCCCAACTCCCAACTCCGAACTCTCAACTCATCTTTTATACCCTATCTTCCTCAAGAATTCCTTTCTGTGTTTTTTATCTTCTTCACCTTCGATTCCTTTTGGCTTAAACCCATCAACAACACCAATCACACCTCTCCCCTGTTCGGTTTCTATGACGGCGACTTCGACAGGGTTTGCAGTGGCACAATATATGGAGCAGACCTCCTGGCACATCTTGATAGCATTGAGTATGTTTATCGGATATGCGTCTTTGAGGATAATACAGAAGAAATGCCCTGAGGCGACATCGAGGACATTCCTTGCTGCGGTATCTATAAGTGATGGATCGTTCCCTTCTGTCCTGACAAGGCACGAACCAGATGCCTCTGAAAAAGCGATGCCAAACCTTGCCTGTGACACAGAGGTGATGATTATTTCATAAAGGTCTTCAACGGATTTTATAAAATGTGTCTGTCCGAGAATCACATTACAGCCTTCCGGGACATCGATTTTTACAGCCTTAAATTCCATCATTTCTAATCCTCCTTTTCCCCTCACCCTCTCCCTCTCCCCAGATAGGAAATAACCCCTCCTCACTCCTCCCCTTATTTAAGGGGAGGATGGGTGGGGTTATTTCCCGATGAAAAACTTCAGGGCATCCTTTACAGTATCTATGTCCACAGAGGTATTAAAGCAGGGACCGTATGGTCTATCATTAATAATCGCCAGAACAGGTAGCGGATATACATCAGGTAATCCTGTCCAGAGTTCTCTCTCACAGGCTACTGCAACAATCCCCTGTGGTCTTTCTTTCTCCACTATTCTTCTTGCGAGTGAACCACCAGTAGCAACAAAGATATGGAGATCTTCTTCCTTTGCCAGTTCTGTAAGGTCCTTGACCTTGCATTTACCACAACCTGCACAGTTATAGACATTGCCTGTAATCCTTATCTTGCATTCATTAAACTGGAGGCAGTGTGGAAGAAGGACAAGCAATCTTTCAGGCTTCACGGTTCTCGGAATGGAGCGAACAATAAGATTATTAGTATCAATTAATATCCTGTGGAGTTTATCTCTTTGTATACCGATGAATTTCCCGAGTAAAGTCATTACAGGATAGAATAATTTGAGATAAATCCCTCTAAACAACTCAAGGTGCCTGGAGCCCTTGAAGATACCAATACCTATGAAAAGAAGGGTAGCGCCAACCGTCACAATAGCAAGTAGAAATATCACACCAAGAATCTTTGGAAGAGATGGATATATCCTTTCCATCCATGGTGATAAAGTGAGCCATATCGCTGCAACGAACAGCGATATAAATAATAGTGTCACGAACGAAAGGGCAATAAATAATCCTCTACCCTTCATATAAACCTCATGCCTTCTTTTATCCTGTAACCATTTGCAAATGCCTCAGCAGACATCCTTGCCCTGCTTTCAGGTTGAAGTTCTTTCAACACTATTATACCATTACCCGTTATCACATGAATACCCTCTCTGTCTATGACCTGTATCAGACCGGCATCCGAAGAGAGTTGAGAGTTGAGAGTTGAGAGTTGAGAGTTGACAGATGCTTTCCAGATATTCAATCTCTTTCCATCTATGTAAGAGAATGCACCTGGCCATGGATTCATGCCCCTTATCTGGTTATGAATCTCAAGTGCCGATTTCCTCCAGTCAATCCTGCCATCATCTTTCTTCAGCATGGGTGCAAAAGTCGCCTTTGATTCGTCCTGTTTTCGTGGGATTATTGAACCAGATTCAATCCCTTTTAATGTCTCAACAAGGAGGTTTGCGCCGGTGTTTGCGAGTTTTATTGAGAGTGTTTCTGCAGTATCTTTATTCTCTATCTCCATCTCTTTCTGTAACAGTATATCCCCTGTATCCATCCCTTCATCCATCCTCATGGTTGTAACCCCTGTTAATCTCTCCCCATTTATAATTGCCCAGTTTATCGGAGCAGCACCTCTGTATCTTGGAAGAAGAGAGGCATGGAGGTTTACACATCCTAATCGAGGTATTGTCAATATCTCAGAAGGAAGTATCTTCCCGTATGCTACCACAACTATCACATCAGGAGACAACTTATTTATGGACTTAATAAATTCAGCATTCTTTATTCTTTCAGGTTGCAGGAGAGGAATACCGAGCCTCTCTACCACAATCTTTACAGGAGGTGGACTTAATTCTCTCTTCCTTCCTTTAGGTCTGTCGGGCTGTGTGATAACCTCGATAACCTCTTCGGACTTCGATAGAGAAATTAGCGAGGGAATAGAGAATTCTGGGGTTCCAAAGAAAATTATCTTCACCCCTGTTACCCTCTGATTGTTACTTTTTTTCGGTAGCGTTTTTTAAAAATCTGTCTCTTTAATGGACTAATCCTGTCTATGAAAAGGATACCGTTTAGATGGTCTATCTCGTGCTGGATTGCACGGGCAAGAAGACCGATAGCATCAAACTCTTTCTTGAGCCCGTCTCTTCCGATACCTCTTACACTAATCTTTTCCGCCCTTTTTACCTCACTCGTATACTCAGGCACACTGAGACAACCTTCTTCCGCCATCACATTACCTTCCTCTGCAATTATCTCAGGATTTATAAGTGCAATTGGTGGGATACCCCCTTCTTTTATACCGATATCTATAACTATAATCCTCTTTAATTCACCAACCTGTGTGGCTGCAAGACCGATGCCAGGGGCAGAATACAGCGTCTCAAACATGTCGTCTATGAACATCTGAATCTCTGCATCTATGTTTTCCACAGGCGATGCCTTTTTCCTAAGCACAGGATCGGGGTATTTTTTAATCTCCAGTATCATATTAAAATTTTACCATTATCCGAAGGAAAAATGAAGATTAAAAAACTCGTTTACCCCGTTAGAAAGAAAGCCCCGCTTTTTAGTCAGGGTGAAGAAATATATAGCTCAGGTGGGGTTTAAAGCCCTATCCGAGCTTTCTAACGGGGCTTACATCATTGAAACAGGATCCACATCAATCTCTATCTTACAGCCCTTTAGTTCGGAGGCATTATTTATAAGATTCCGTATAAGTTTATGCAGGTTTTTTGCATTGTCTCCCCTCAGCAAAATGTGCCATCTGTATCTACTTTTGAGCCTCTCTATAGGTGCGGGTGCGGGTCCAAGGATGTCACAACCAGTTATCTCCTTAAGCAATACCTCAGAAATCTCTCTGAGCCTGTATGCGGCATTTTCTACTTTATCCTTTTTTGCACCATGTAACAATAATCGCACAAACCTCTTGAAAGGAGGATAACCGAGCTGTCTTCTTTTCTTTTCTTCGTCTTGATAAAAGCCTGTGTAGTCATGACTCTTCACAAACTGCATTACAGGCTCTGAAGGCATAAGGGTTTGAATTACCACCTTTCCTGGGGTAATCCCTCTTCCAGCACGACCTGCTAACTGAGTGAGAAGCTGAAATGTCCTCTCAGCAGCACGGAAGTCGGGCAGATTTAGTCCTGTATCCCCTAAAATGACTCCTGCTAATGTAATATTAGGTAGGTCGTGTCCTTTTGCGACCATCTGGGTTCCTACCAGTATATCTACATCGCCTCTCTCAACGCCTCTTATAATCTTATGATGAGACATCTTCCTGTAAGTTGTATCCCTGTCCATCCGTGAAACCCTTGCATTTGACAGTAACCTGTTGAGTTCATCCACTACCTTTTCTGTTCCGATTCCTATGTAACTGATCCTTATCCCTCTGCAATTTGGACATACGAGATCTACCTTTGATGTAAAGCCACAATAGTGGCACAAAGCCATAGCCCTCTTCTTATGATAGGTCAGGGTTATACTGCAGTTTCTGCATTTCACTGTAAAACCACAGTCCCTGCAGATGATAAAAGGTGAATATCCTCTTCGGTTAAGAAGAAGCAATGCCTGCTCATTCTTCTCAATCTTATCTTTGAGTTCACTTATCAGCATCTCTGAGAAGAACTCTGAGACCATCGGCTCTCGGGTAATATCAATGATGTTTATATCTGGAAGGGGTTTTTCATCTATCCTTTTTGGAAGCCTTAGGTATATATATTTCTTTCTGATTGCATTGAAATATGACTCTATTGATGGGGTGGCTGTCCCGAGCACAACGACTGCGTTTGAGATCTTACCTCTCATTATTGCTACATCCCTTGCATTGTATCTTATGCCCTCCTCTTGTTTGTAGGATGTGTCCTGTTCCTCATCCACAACTATCAAACCGAGATTATTCACAGAAGCAAACACAGCAGAGCGTGCTCCGATTACTATATCCGCATCTCCCTGTTTTACTCTCATCCATGCATCTGACCTTTCTCCCTCTGAAAGTCCACTATGTAGCACAGCTATTCTCTGCCCGAACCGCAACATGAATCTCTCTGTAATCTGGGCAGTCAAGGCTATCTCAGGGACAAGTATGAGTGCCCCCTTCCTGGCAGTGATTGTATGCTCTACTGCATGCATATAGACCTCTGTCTTTCCACTTCCTGTAACTCCGTGGAGGAGAAAAGTCTCGAATACACCTCCATCTATCGCTTCAGATATCGACCTCAGAGCCTTTTTCTGCTCGGGATTAAGTTTGTGCTGAATGTCTTCTCTGGATGTTTCAACAGAATAGGGGCTTCTGTAGACCCTTTTTGTAGAAGAGTAAAGAATATCCTTATCTATAAGTTTTCTTATCGCTGATGCTGAAAGTCCCAGTGGTGATGCCTTATTAAGCGGTATCTCACCTTCTCTAAGTATTACTTTCAGTGCCTCAGCCTGTTTCGGAGGCATATCTGTAAGGTTCTCGATTGTTTTATAATCTATGCCCTTAGCGAGGCAGAGAACCATTTGCATCTTTGGCTTCACAATGGGTGGGATAGCAGTCTTTATGACAATTCCCCATCCAGAAAGATAATAATCAGATACCCATTTTGTAAGCCTGAGAAGGTCATCGTTTAGAATCGGGTCGCTATCGAGTACAGATGCTATCTCCTTTACATCCTTAATAGGGGTCTCATCAACAATAGAGACGACAAAACCTATTACCTTCCTGTTTCTGAAAGGAACTAACACACGGAAACCGGTATCGACCTTGCCACTCAGCGATTCAGGTATCGCATAATGGAATACCTTATCTACATCAATCCCTACTGCAACAACAGCATATTTCACTTGATTCTCCACTTGTCATTCCGAGCCCTTCACTTCCTGTCATTCCTTCGCTTACGCTCAGGACATGCTTTATGCTCAAGATAAACTCCACGAGGAATCTCATCTCTTGAAATTGCGGAGACTGCCCAGAGGTTTGAGATTGCTTCGGTTTCACCTCGCAATGACATTTTCATAATCACTTATGTGTTTTAATATACCAGTTTCTTAAGGCGTATGGCAATACACCATGTTCGTGCCTGGGTAGATCCTGAGGCAGGAGTTGCCGATTATTAAGCATCTTCTTGTAAACAGCAATAAAAAATATTAGATGATGTGAGATTGAACTTATGCTATACTTTTTATATATGAATATTGAAGGCAAGAGGCAATTAAATGAGAAGAAATTTTCTAACTGGGAGAATTTACCTGATGGAGGCAGAAGATATTGGCTTGAGGTGGAAGGGAGACATGGCTGGAAGGCAAGATATGTTAAAGAAGTGAACTCTATGGAAGAAACGGTTAAATTTTATCAGGAAGTCTATGATGGCAAGGGTGATTTAATAGAAATACATGAAAAATTTCCTGTGAATAAAAGCCATAGGAAGTTAAAGGAGGGATAACAATGATTTTAACAAGAAAAGCACTTGCAGATATGCTTATTAAATATATAAACAGGGAGATAGACTTATCAAGCCTTGTTGACTGGGCAGAGGATATGATAAAAGAAGCTGATTTTGAGAACAGGAGTTTTGAACTTATAAGGGGGGTTCTTGCTCGTATAGGACTTGCAGACGTCCGTGAATTTGGTCTTACATGGGATGATTGTTATGACTACCTTCATAAACTCGGATATGATGTGAAGGTAGAATTATTAGAAGTAAAGTAGATTTTACGCACGCTGTGATAACAAAACACTGGAACGATCACTCATATTTCCTCAAATCTCTCTCTGAAAGTCCAAAATAATGGCCGACTTCATGGATGAGGGTCTTCTGAATCTGTTCAATAAGCTCCTTTTCCGTAGAACATATATTTTCGATGTTTTTCTGAAAGAGGATTATCTTATCGGGCAGGGGGTAGGGGATATCAAAGAAACCTCCTTTCTTAGGATAGGGAACTCCGCTAAAAAGCCCGAGCAAGAGTTCTTTTTTTGAGTTTAATCGTTTTGCATCTTCACTGCCTGGATAATCTTCTATGATGATTGTAATATTTGCAAAAAATCTTCTGTATTCTTCAGGCAATGTTTTCAGTGCCTTTTCAACAAGCCTTTCAAAATGTTCTCTGCTTACCCTGAAGGTCATGATCCTCCAAACAGTTTTGGGGCAAGGCATTAGGGAATTTTGGGGGATTCTGTCTGGCTTATTTTTTCGAGTATTTTATTGATATTGAAGCTCCTCGCTTCGAAATGTAAGGAATTGTTTTGTTTCATATTCGCTCGCTAACGCTCGCTGTGCATTTTCATAAGTTAAATAATAGCAATTCTTTGTTTTTAACGCTTGATATGGTCTTTTGACTGGACAATCTTTAACCCCAGAGACTTAACGATGTCCTCGGTAGCCCTACGGGTTTTTTCGATAAGCTCTTTCGGAGAAAGATTTTTGGTTTCGTTGTAGTCCTCTTCTCTAATCTTATGAATCCATTCAAGTGATTTATATCTCCACTTCTCCATATCCTACTACCTCCTCTGGTGATATGATCTCGATAGGACTATAACCCATCTTTAAATTTGTACTGTTAATTAATCTTCGCACAGTTATGTTCACCATATGTCTATAATTCCACGAAACAATAAAATCTACTTCGTGATATACACCAATTGCAATATGTCTGGCATCATTGCGATACTTTACTGGAATAATTCCATCGTTTATATAGGCATCTGATAACTCAATACATTCCTCAGTCTCCTCAAGTATTTTTAATCCAGTCTCAGCAATTGTGTTCTTTAAATTTCCCTGTATTTCGTAAGGGGCCTTTAGAATCTCTTCTAAGGTTAGAAAGGAAATAAATCCCTCATAAAGCCCGTCTTTGATTAATTTGATGAGATTCTCTGCTGTATTTACTCTTTCTGGGTCTTCTATATCAAAGTATCCACCAAAGACTGAGGTATCTATATATAGTCTTGTCTTTTTCATTATCTTTCTTCTTTCAACACAATGCTTCTTGTTAAATAAAACTATACACGAAAAAAGGCATTTAGGCAAGCACATAGAGTAGCGAAGTAAGTCTTCCACACAATGGTGTGCTGTTGTGTGGTTTTGGCCGACTCCTTCTTTGTTACTCCTGCAGATAGGAATCCTAAGATAATAGCCGGTCTTAAGGAAAAGCCTTCGAAATTCTAAGGAATCATTTCTCCAAGATTTATCTTCACAAAAGATGGTAATGTGATATAATGGGGTTGATTATAGCAGATAATCTATAGCAGTGAATAAACGAACCATGTTCAATTATTTTAAGTTATATACGAAAGGAGGGTAAACTAATGATCCGTTTCAAGTTTGTTGTTCCAATTACTATAATTGGAATACTTCTTTTTTCAGGATACTCAGAATGCTCAGAAAAGAGGAGCAGTAGCATAGAACAAAGAATTAGTGATCTTGAACTAAAAATTTATAAAATTAATCTGGAAATGTCAGACCTCAAATTTAAGATTGAAATGCTAATACGCAAGAGCGTTGTCCTTGATCCGTCTTCTCTAAAACATTATGAAAGGATTGATACATCTTCTGGTTTTTTCTTGATCTCCTTGGAAGATGTAACGCCTTATTTGGATGGATATAAGCTAATTCTCAGTATTGGGAATCCTTCTTCGGCTACATATGCTGGGTTTACTTTGAGGGTGAAATGGGGTAAACGATACTATGATAGCGGGGAGTATCTTAAATGGAAGGAATTGCTGGCTAAGGATAAGGAATTGACGAACAGACGGGATGAAGTGTTTAATAAATATATGGATGAGTTGCAAAAGAAAAGGATGTCATCTGCTAAGAAACTATGGGAAGAGTATGAGAAGATAGGGAAGGAGCAAAAAGCGTTATATCCTGAGCTAAGGCCTGATTTATTGTATGCTAAATGGTGGAAATCATTGCAAGAGAAGGAGGTGCCTTTTACTGAGGAGTTGAAACCTGCGTCTTGGAATAAGATTGAATTAATTATATCTCCAGCGAAGGCTGAACAAATTGGCTATCTGGTGTTATCAATGGATACAGAGGTGGTTAGATTATTCGGAAGGTAAAATGAGAAGATTACTCTTCCTTAGTATATCACGGGCAAAAAGACTACGTAGAATTTTTTTATACACCGATATTAACTGTCATAGACATGAAACAATAAACACAGAAGAAGCCAAAGAAATGTTTAAAGAAACTATAAAAATTGCATAAGAGCTTTATTCTTATCATGGATTTTAGCTAAAGACTTAATCGCTTGATTTAAAGGATTAGCAAAAGTCATATAGCACAGAAGATTGTTGAAAATCCGAGAAAGAGGTTTTATAGAATTCTAATTACTGATTGAGAGGAAATGAAAAAGATTTTATTATTAATTTTTGTCTTGTTCTTTAGCCTGAATGTTTATGCAGCCGAATTCTGGGCATCATCTAAGTCTAATAAATATCATTATCCTACTTGTAAATGGGCACAGAAAATAAATCCTAAGAACCTTATAGTTTTTAAATCTCCTGAAGATGCGATTAAATCTGGCTATATTCCTTGTAAGGTTTGTAAGCCTCCTGTGGCTTCTAAGTCCAAGTAATCTTACTTATGCTCAGGATTTCTACCTTTGCACTCGTATAATTGACGGTGATACTATTATTATTGAGATAGAAGACAAAGGAGAAAAAATTAGATTTATAAGGGTTGATATGCCTGAAACAGTTCATTCGTCTAAGCATGTCAAATATTTTGGTAAAAGATCTTTATTCCATTAATTCTGTTCCCTTTTGATTTAACAAAATTTTTGATTTCTTATCTGAGGCTTATGAACTCATTTTGCTATATCTTTGTAAAGTCAAAATATTTGTTTCTCCCTTTTGAATATTCTGGCTGAGAATATGGCAATGTGATATAATGGTTTTGCTATAACTCTCTTACCAAAATATAAAAAGGAGTTCTTTTTGGATTTCATTAAAATAAAAAAAGATGGGGAAATTTCTGTAGATGACTCAGAACGGGATGAAAGCCCTCTGGTAGAGAGATTTGTTACTTTAGTCGAAAAATGGGGTTTTGATAGACTTAAGGTTTCCTCTGGTATTAATCCTAGCCCTGATTTTGGATACTTTGAGCTTGCAGACCGTTTCTGGCGTGCATCATTATGTATATACTTTGTAGGTACAACCAGAGGCTTTTGGGAAGATGGCGTAGGTTATGTAGAGCCATGGTTATTCAATGCCCGTCATTCAATTGAGCTATATTTGAAAGGTTTTCTGCTGTATGCTTTTTGGTTTGAAGAACTGCAAAATAATCACCTATCTTCAGGTCGTAAAAGACAAGTTGATAATTTAAGAAGCAAAATTAATAATCCTCACAATATATATGAGTTATACATGGATTATGAAAACGAATTCAAAAATCTTATTGGAAGATGGAATTCAGAGAAGCTATCGGATGCCCCTGAAGTTGATAAAATGTTATTGAGTACAGAAGGAAAAAAAATTCTAAAGGAAATAGATGAGACTGACAAAACGAGCTTTCGTTTCAGATATCCGAGCCTTAAGGTTGAAAAAGCAGATCAATTACAGGAATTAAGTTGGAGGCATGACGAGTCACAATTGTTACCAATAACAGGGTTGCCCAAAAGAGCAGGATATTTTTTCGACCATGTGAAGGTAATCAATAGTTTGCATACACTTATAAAGGAGATGAAGTTAATTGCGTCATATCATGAAGCAGTATTGAACTCCATAGATAATCTTCAAAATATAGAATTAGATATAATGGAAGAATTTTATAGTGAGTGATTTTTTGAATATAAGCTAACTCACTTCTGTCCAGAATAATCTAAATTCATAAAATCCATCCACATAAAATAAGGCTTTTCGACTATGGTTAAAAACTTCCATTTTTATACAAAAACGGAAATAAATTGCTTGGCTTGAGCGGAATCTATGGAAAAGCAAGGCATGACCTTTCATCAAACCATGAAAATCCTTTGACAACCTCTATTTATTATCCCTATAATTGCTTATTGAAAGAAACACTTTTCCATATCGAGGATGAAGATAGGCTTGACATAGCAATCATAAAGAGTGCCGATTTAACAATAAACGGTATTAAGGAGGTATTAAGGAGCTATTATGAATCTGAGTCAAAAAGAGAGAGATATCATAAAAGAGTTTAAAAATAAGGCTATGAAGCAATACCCTGGGGAGATTATCAATGTTATAGTTTTTGGTTCAAAGGCGAGGGGTGATGCCTCTGAAGAATCGGATATTGATATTCTGGTAGTAATCAAGTCAGATAACTGGCGAACGGGGGACAATATCCGTGATATTGGATACGAACTTGAATTGAAACACGATCTAATTCTCTCTATTCAAGTAGTTAGTCAAAAACATATAGCGCATTTAAAGAATATCCGTTCGCAGTTTATAAGAAATATCGAAAGAGAAGGGGTTGCTCTATGAGAACAAACTTTAGTAAAGTAGAGGTCAGAAAAGAATTTGAGCGCGCTGAAAAAGCGTTGAGGGCTGCACAGATTCTATTGAAAGATGACCTTCTGGAGGATGCCATATCCCGTGCTTATTACGCCATTCTCCATGCTGCAAAGGCAGTCCTATTGGTTGAGAATATCAATGTAGAGTCACACAGGGCAGTAAAAAGACTTTTGGGACAACACCTCATCCAGACAGGCAGAATAGATGCAAAATATTCAAGGATCTTAGCAGAAGAACAAGATGACCGCTATCTGGCTGACTATGATGTGATCTTTTCACCTGAAAGAGAACGAGTTCAGCAACGGGTAGAGGATGCGGTGGTTTTTCTCAATGCAATGAAATCTTATCTCGAAAAACATGGAATTACTCTTTGAGGTATTAAGCATTCGAGAAATTGTTTCTCAACGATAGGAACGATAGGTAGACACCAATCCATTCTGATAAACGATAAAAGATGGGAAAAGTTTATAAAGATAAAAAATCAAAGGGCTGTGCATTATGTAAGCCGCATAAACATGGCTGGGCTCCAAAGAAAAAGGCAAAGATTATCGCTATTGAAAAAGAGATGGATAAAGAAATCAACAAGACATTATTGAGGTCATTCTAATCTGAGATATATCAATGAAAATACTTGGTCTTACAGGTGGGATTGCGAGCGGGAAAAGCACTGTAGGTTCGGTCTTTAAATCACTTGGTGCCCATCTCATTGATGCAGACGAGATAGTTAGAGATATTGTCGAAGAAGGCACACCTGTATGGCAGGAAA